>JBDRFO010000217.1:0-4129 GCA_043818655.1 Chloroflexota bacterium | reverse complement strand
CCGGTCACGACCAAACCGAGCAAGAAAAAGCTGCTTGAGCTTGGGCTTGATGATGTTGCCAAGGAGCTGTGGCCGTAGTTCTGGCTGTACTCCGGGCAAATTGGGAGTAGTCGCTCCCCATTAAGGAATATAAAAGGGGCTTCCCTAAAGGTAAGGGGGAAGCCCCTCTCTTTCATCACGGATGGTGCTGCTCTTCAAGAGCCGGTAAATCGGTTTTCACCGTCCTGGATTCATGTGAAAAACAGCCCAAATGGACAGTATCTCTGTACCAGTACCTTTCAGTTCAATTCAAAACTAGGTGTTTATTCCCGGCAAGATAGGTATTTTTACGGATACATAACCGGGCAACATAATCTTAGAATTTACAGTTGATTATAGTGATTATAGGCTTAACTAGGCCTGGTGAAAATCTGCATATAAATTTTCCGCAAACTTACGGTCGAGGATTCGAGTAAGGTTGCTTTAAAATACGCCTTGTCTTTGGGGGTGATGTATGAAGGCTCTGGTTACCGGGGGTGCTGGCTTTATCGGCTCTCACATTGTTGATTCTCTCATAAATATGGGTTGGGATGTGGTGGTGGTGGATAACCTGGCAACAGGCGCGGAGCAGAATATCAATGGGAAGGCGCGGTTCTACCGGATAAGCATTAATGATGTCGGACTGAGGGATATATTCCTTCAGGAAAAGCCCGATATTGTTTTTCACGAAGCCGCGCAGACAGTGGTCGGGAAATCGGTGGCTGACCCGGTGTTTGATGCCCGGGTCAATATTCTGGGCAGTCTGAATGTGATGATGAACTGCTTGAACGCCGGCGTCAAAAAGATTATCTACGCCTCATCGTGTGCCATTTACGGAGAGCCGCAGTATCTTCCCATTGATGAAAAACACCCTGTCAATCCTATTTCGCAGTACGGGGCATCAAAGCATACGGTGGAGCATTATCTCTGTCTTAACCATGCCCTTTACGGGCTGGAATACGTCGTACTGCGGTATGCCAATGTCTATGGTCCGAGGCAGAACAATGAGTCAGGGGTTGTGGCGATATTCTCGGCAAAGATGCTTGCTCGCGAGGCGGTAAAAATCTTTGGTGACGGGGATAACACGAGGGACTATGTCTATGTTGGTGATATTGTCCGTGCCAATATCCTGGCGATGGCACCGGGGAAGACTGGCATCTACAACATCGGCACCGGCAAGGAGACCTGCGACCAGGAGGTGTTTGATGTTACCAGCCGCGAGTTTGCGTCCCGGATGCCCGCGCAGTACAGCAGCCGGAGACCGGCAGAGATCAAGCACATGTGTCTTGACTGCACCAGAGCGACCAGAGAGCTTGGGTGGCGTCCTGAGGTCAGCTTTGATGACGGTGTTGCCCGGACGGCAGCGCACTATCGCTCACGACAGCCGGTTCTCGGCTGAGTCTTCACAGACAGTTTGAGCCACCTTATCCAAATCGACGACCGTCAGGTTATGAGATGAAGTTCTCCCCGGATCTTTTCGATATAGAATGGCACTCTTGAGTGATGGTAAGAGATGCAGGGCAAATGAAGTTTGTAAGAGTAAATACCCCGACTGTAAGTTCGCGGGAAATTTATGCAGGATTAAAGCACACCAGTCTTTTTGTGCGGTGTTTCGGCTACTGAAGCGCCTTTTTAATTATGCTGAATCCCCACTCATCCCATTCAGCTTAATTCTTCTTCCCGGTGGTCGCGGATGCCAGAAGTATATCAAAAAGGTATGCCGGGGGCAATAGGATGAGCCCATTTTACGGTGTTCATGCGTTATAAGCGAAGATTTCTTGAAACGCTATGTGCAGGTATTTTTCGATGGTGCGACATAATACAACCTGAGAAACGAAGAAATCTATCGCACTGTCACTCTGAGGAGCGGCAGCGATGAAGCAATCTATCATCACTATCCAGAAATTGTTTCTGAATCCGAGCATGGCGGGCAGATTGCTTCGCTAACGCCCGTAATGACAGCCCGGGTTATCTTTTTCTTCTCCGGATGACTTCTAAAATATCTTTGCGTCCGGTGCGATGATGCCGCTGGCTTTCGCCCCGGGGCCAATGAAGGTATTATTGCCGATTAAGGCGCCCACGTTAATACAGGCGTTAATCCCTGTCTGCACGTTATCCCCGATAATTGCCCCCAGCTTTCCCCTTCCGGTATCTATTTCGCCGACCCTGATACTCTTTTTGTCCAGTCTCAGGTTGGCAATCTTGGTGCCGGCACCCAGGTTGCAGCCTTCACCGATCACACTGTCACCGACATAGTTCAGGTGGGGGACTTTGCTTCCGTTCATGATAATCGAGTTTTTGACCTCGCAGGAAGCCCCGATATGGCAGTGATTGCCAATGGATGTCGCCGGGCGGATGAAGCAGTTGGGGCCAATATCGCAGTTATCCCCGATGATCACAGGGCCAACAATATATGAGCCTGCTCTGATGACCGTGTCCTTCCCGACGGCAACATTGCCTTTAATCGTTGCATGCTCTTCTACTGTCCCCATGTTTTGGGGCTTTAAGCCCTTCATCAGGGACTCGTTGGCGCTGAGCAGGTCCCAGGGATAGCTCAGGTCAAGCCAGTATTTAATCGTGTGATAGGAGACTGGTTTCCCGTCATCGATCAAAATCTGGATCGAATCGGTTATCTCGTATTCCCCGCGGCGTGATTTCCTGGTGCGGGATACGGCATCAAAAATATCAGGGGTGAAGAGATAAACCCCGGCATTGGCGAGGTGCGAGGGAGGGTTATCCACCTTCTCATAGATACGGGACACCCTGTTCCCGTCCGTTAAAACAGTGCCCAGCCCCCTGGTATCCTGTACCTCAAAGAGGGTCATGGCATTATTTCTCATGGCGGCAAGACCGGCGATATCATAAGAATCAAGGATCACATCACCGTTCATCATGAGGAACGCCTCATCCACCAGAGGGGAAACGGTCTTCAGGGCATCGGCTGTTCCAAGCTGTTTTCGCTGGGTAGCATAGTCTATCCTGACCCCCCATTTACTGCCGTTCTCAAAGTAGCTGCGTATTTGCTCATCATGGTAGCCGACGACAAAGACAAACTCGGTCACCCCTGCCTTCTTTGCCTCACTCAGGAGGTGTTCCATGATCGGCTTTCCCATCAGGGGCAGCATGACCTTGGGTCTGGCGTAGGTCAAGGGACGCATGCGTGAGCCTTCTCCGGCCGCCAATATCACTGCTTTCATCTCATTTTCTCCGTCGAACCCTCGATTATTTCCAGGCTGGCCTGATAAAGCTCGCGTGCCCGTTGTTCTTCTCTTGCCTGGGTGGTTATCCTGATCTTTGGCTCTGTCCCCGAAGGCCTGACGAGCAGCCAGCCGTCGGGAAAATTCAGCTTGATGCCGTCAACGCTGTTTACCGATAACGGTTTCAGTGTCATCAGCCTTTCCCTTATCTTGGACATGGATTTGCCGTCACTGCTTGTGCTGCCGCGGCGAACGGGGTAAGACGGGATGCTTCCCGCCAGCTCCGAGAGCTTCTTTTTACGGGCAATAGATGCGATGCGGGCAGCGGCATAGATACCGTCGGCACACAGCGAGACACTAGGGAAGACCCAGGCTCCCGACGGCTCACCGCCAAAATCACCCTCTTTTTTGAGTTCCTCGGAGACATACGTATCCCCCACCCTGGTACGGGTAACGTCAAAGCCCATATCTTCGATCGTCATGGAGGCATCAACGGTCGTGACCACCCGCTTTGCCCCCATCTCACGGGCGAAAATAGCCAGCAGGGTGTCCCCGGAAACAAAATTACCCCGCTCATCAACCGCCATCATGCGGTCGGCATCCCCGTCATGGGCAATACCAACATCAGCCTTGAAGGTAACCGTTGCTTTGATTAGCTCCGTGAGATTGGAGGAGGTCGGTTCAATCTCACGGGGAAAGAAGCCGCTGGGATAGGAGTTAAGGGCGATCACATCACAGCCCATTCTTCTCAGGAGATAGGGGGTAACCAGAGATGCTGCTCCGCAGCCGGGGTCAACCACTACTCGGCAACTGATGCTCACCGGAAAGTCCTGCAGGATGCGTATGATGTGCTCGGTGACGGCTCCTTCATACTTCTGACCGCTCTCGATTTTATCCCAGGCGGCGGTTGCCAG
>JBDRFO010000216.1:0-7442 GCA_043818655.1 Chloroflexota bacterium | reverse complement strand
TCATGCTATTTCCCCTACCTCCTGACAGAGGGATTTGAGCGACATCCCGGTGCCACCAATTTTGGTGCCAAGCTTCTTGTTGCGGGAAACGGAGTGCACACGGGGGTAGAGGAATCGGGCAAATGGCATCTCACCATGGGCGATTCGGATGTTTTCTAAAGTAGGTCAAAGCAATGAGTGATAATTTGCGGGATACATGGTCTAAAACATCGGGATGTTTGCTTAGAAGTCATCCGAAAAAGTCTCCGGGTAGCTTCTCTTCAGGGGAGTAGGAAGATGGGTCAGCGGGTACCATTGTTTAAGATATACTGGGACGAGGAGGATATTGCCTCGGTCAGTGAGACGATCAGGCAGGGAATGAACTGGGCGGCAGGTCCGGCCGTTGCCGAGTTCGAGAGCAGGCTTGCTGATTATGTCGAGACAAAATATGCTGTTACCTGCAACTCCGGAACCTCAGCCCTGCACATGGTAATCGCGGCATGTGATGTTGGACCGGGGGATGAGGTAATCGTACCCTCCTTTACCTTTATCGCCACCGCGAACGCACCGTTTTTCCTGGGGGCACGTCCTGTCTTCGCCGATATTGAAGAAAAGACATTCGGCCTGGATGCTGAGGATGTGGAAAGAAGGATTACACCCAGGACAAAAGCGATCATGCCCATTCATTTTGCGGGCTGTCCCTGCCGCATAACAGAGCTAAAAAGGGTCGCTGAAAAGCACGGCCTGCCCCTTATAGAGGACGCCGCCGAGGCACTCGGTGCCCTCATCTGCGGACGGAAGACCGGTAGTATCGGGGATGCGGCCATACTGAGCTTCTGCCAGAACAAGGTGATTACCACCGGTGAGGGGGGGGCTGTGGTCACAAACTCCCGTGAGATATACGAAAAGCTGCGTCTGGTGAGGTCACATGGGCGTCAGGAAACCCATGATTACTTTGCCTCCAGTGAAGCAATGGACTACATCACACTGGGTTACAATTTCCGCATGTCCACGATTACCGCAAGCCTGGGCTTGTCCCAGCTTCGCAAGGTAGAGCGACTTATTAACCTGCGGCGGGAAAAGGCGGCATATCTGACAAGTAAGCTATCGGCAATCGAGGAGATCAGTATCCCCGCCACCCCTGATGATTCCTTCCATGTTTACCAGATGTATCCGGTCAGGATTAAAGGCGGGAAGACGGTGCGGGACAACCTTAGAGACTATCTTGCGGGGAAGGGTATTGCCAGCCGGGTATATTTTGAGCCGGTTCACCTGACGCTGTTTTACCGCCGCAAGTTCGGCTACCGGGGAGGGGAGTTACCCGTGACGGAAAGGGTGTCTGATGAGATACTTTCCCTGCCCATGTACCCGGGTATAACACGGGATGATATGGATAACGTCGCTGGCGAAGTTCAGGCTTTCTTCAAGAAGGGATTTCATGGAAAATATACTGGAAGATAAGGTAATCCTGGTTACCGGCGGCACCGGCTCCATCGGCAGCGAGATTGTGGCACACTGTCTTACGCAGAAGCCGCGAAAAGTCATCGTTTTCAGCCGGGATGAAATAAAGCATTTCATACTCCAGAAAAAGATCGGTGATGCACGGCTGGAAAGCGTGGTCGGCGATACCAGGAATTTAAGAAGCTTTGAAGGTATCTTCTACAAGACGCAGGTTGATATTATCTACCATGCGGCGGCAATGAAACACGTGGTGATGTGTGAGGATGCCCCCATGCAGGCGGTAGAGACCAATATTCTGGGAACGCAGAATGTTGTTGATATGGCGCTTAAATATCGGGTTCCGCGGGTAACCGCCATCAGCACCGATAAGGCAGCCTACCCCGTGAACGTGATGGGCGCGACCAAGTTTATTGCCGAGAGGATTATGCTCAACGCCAGCAGGCTGTCCGCCCCCGGTCAGGCTTTTTCCTGTGTCCGTTTCGGGAACGTGGCCAATTCCCGCGGTTCGGTTATCCCGATCTGCATCGATAACCTCCAGCGTCACCGGACGATTGAGGTTACCAATTACGATGTCACCCGTTTTATCATGACAATCCCGGAGGCAACAAGGCTGGTGATTGAAGCCTCCGAATACGCCAGGGGCGGTGAGATTTTTATCCTGAAGATGAAGGCATTCCGGCTGGGTGACCTGATGGAGGTCATGCTGGACAGAATCGTACCGCGACTGGGGATCGCACGTCAGAATATCAAGGTCAGGGTTATCGGTCTGGTAAAAGGGGAGAAACTCCACGAGAATTTGATCAACAACGTGGAATCGCGCCATGTCTACCAGCTGAACGATATGTATGTTATCCCGGAAAATGAGAGTGCTCTGTCTCTGTATCCCGGTATCAAAAAGGTGGAGTTAAAAGAATACTCCTCCCGCAGTGTCCCCTTAATCACCAGGGATGAGATCGAAGGACTTATCGTGGAATACCTGCAGAGCTATCTGGCTACCGATCAAATAATATAGATGCGGCAGGAGGGCAGGAGATCCAGCTTGCAAGATTCTCCTCTCAGGATTGTTTACGGCGGCGACCGTGATATTTCCGTGCGGGTACTAGAGTTTCTTCGCGGAGAATCCGTCAGACCGCTGGTGCTCATGGTTGCCGGTGAAAAAAGGGCCAGCCACAGTCATGAGCTAAGAACGATGTGTTCGCATCTGCCTGATACCATGATTTTACGGGGCACCGCATTCCGGAGTGATGCTGGGAGAAAGCTGCTGCGGCAACTTGAACCTGACTATATCATCTGCGTCCATTTCCCGTATCTTATCCCCAAAGAAGTCCTTAAGATACCAAGATACGGCGTTCTGAATCTTCATCCCGCCTGCCTTCCCTACAACCGCGGCTGGCACACGGCTACCTGGGCAATCATGGACAAGACCCCATATGGTGCCACCCTGCATTTTATGAGTGAAGAGCTTGATGCCGGTGATATTATCTGCCGGCGTGAAATCAGAATACAGCCCGGTGATACCGCCGATTCTCTTTACCGGCGCGTGAAAAGACTGGAGCTTGAGGTGTTCAAAGAAGCCTGGCCATCTCTCGTATCCGGCAGCTATCACCGTCAGCCCCAGACATCTCAGGAAGGGACAGACCACAAAAAAGAGGACATTAAATCAATACAGCCCGTTGATCTCAACATGAAGGTTGTCACCGGTGATTTCATCAGGCGTCTTCGTGCCCTCACCACGAATGATGTGAAAGAAGCCGCTTTTTTTGAGTATGACGGGAAGAAATACTATCTGCAAATCAAGATTACGGAAGATACGGATGGGTAATCAGAGGGACGATAGTCGTGCCTGAGATTATGGAGCGGCTCAGGCTCGGCGCAGCTGGTCTGGGCATAATTCTTTCTTCAGAGCAGCTTCAGCAGTTCGAGATATACTACCGGGAGCTTGTCCTCTGGAACAAGAAGATGAACCTGACGGCGATTACCTCATATGAGGATGTCCAGAGCAAACATTTTCTTGACTCCTTAAGCGTAGCGCTGGCATGGCACCCTCCTCTGAAGAATTTCAAAACCACTTTTCATCATCCGGATTTGCCGGGACATGAACCGGAGACGGTGACGGCAAGCCTGCCAACCACGATTGAGCATAACTACAAAACCAGCATCATTGACATCGGCACCGGGGCAGGCTTCCCCGGAATACCGCTCAAAATCCTTTCCCCAAAATGAAACTCGTGCTGCTTGAGGCAACCGTCAAAAAAACGGTTTTCTTGCAGCACGTCAGGGACAGGCTTGGACTCAGCAGGACAGAAATTATCGCCGGACGCGCGGAAGAGATTGCCCGTGACCGCCGCTACCGGGAAGGTTTTGACTGCGCTGTTTCCAGGGCGGTCGCCGCGCTGCCTGCCCTGGTAGAGATGTGTCTGCCCTTTGTTGCCGTCGGCGGCAGCTTTATTGCACAGAAAAAGGGTGATATTGGTGCTGAGATGACTTCAGCAGAGAAAGCGATTCGCCTGCTCGGGGGGAAACCGGGGCAGGTAAGAGAGCTTGCCATTCCTGAGCTTCCGGACCAGAGAAAACTGATCATCATTGACAAAATTGCGCCAACTCCGGAGGACTATCCCCGCCGTTCCGGGCAACCGGTAAAAACCCCCCTTGTTTAATTGAACAGAATCCCCAAATTCTGTATCAATCATGTTTGTTAAACCGGTTTTTTCCATTTCAATTTCGTGTTACAACCTCCGGGATTGCATCAAACCAACCCCCTAATTCAGTTGCTAAAGTGTTCCGGCGATAGTAAAATACACTATGATAAAGAAAATATCTTGAATTTGAATCAGGAGGGAGATATGACAACTATCGCAGAGACGGGAACGTGGAAGGTAAAGACCGGGTTGGCACAGATGTTAAAGGGTGGCGTGATCATGGATGTCGTCAGCGTGGAACACGCCAAGATTGCGCAGGAGGCTGGTGCCTGTGCGGTCATGGCGCTGGAGAGGGTGCCGGCTGATATTCGTAAGGAGGGGGGCGTTGCCCGCATGGCTGACCCTACCCTCATTGAGGGTATTATGAAAGCGGTGACGATACCGGTCATGGCCAAGTGCCGTATCGGTCATTTTGTTGAGGCACAGGTACTTGAGTCCCTCGGTGTGGACTATATTGATGAATCCGAGGTGCTGACACCGGCGGATGAGAGCCATCATATCTGGAAGCAAGATTTCAAGGTTCCGTTTGTCTGTGGCTGCCGTGACCTGGGTGAAGCCCTGCGCCGTCTTGCTGAGGGTGCCGCCATGATTCGTACCAAGGGCGAAGCCGGCACGGGCAATATTGTGGAAGCGGTCAGACACATGAGAACAGTCATGGACGAGTGCCGCAAGATTCAGGGTATGAACCAGGAGGAGCTTATGGCTGAAGCCAAGGCACTGGGGGCGCCCTTTGATCTGGTCCAGGAGATACACAAGCTGGGTAAGCTGTCGGTGGTCAATTTTGCCGCTGGCGGTGTGGCTACCCCCGCCGATGCCGCACTCATGATGCAGCTTGGTGCTGACGGGGTCTTTGTTGGTTCCGGTATCTTCAAGTCCAGCAAGCCGGAGGTCATGGCCAAGGCTGTCGTCAAGGCGACAACCCATTACATGGATGCCAAGATTATCGGTGAAGTCAGCAAGAACCTCGGAGAAGCGATGCCGGGGTTGGATGTCAAGCAACTGTCACCGGATAAGCTTCTTTCAACCCGTGGCTGGTAAGATGAAAATCGGGATCCTTGCGGCACAGGGTGCTTTTGCCGAGCACATCAATATGCTGGCGCGCCTCGGAGTAGAGACAGTGGCTGTTCGTTTGCCGGAGCAGATGGAGAATATCGACGGGCTTATTATCCCCGGCGGGGAAAGCACGACCATCAGCAAGCTCATGGACGTCTATAAACTTGCTGATAAGATAAAAACGCTGGCAGAAAAAGGCCTGCCTATCTTTGGCACCTGTGCCGGGATGATTCTCATGGCAAACGAGATCCCCGATCACAGCGTTGAGCCTCTAGGTCTCATGGACATATCGGTCAGGCGAAACGCCTTCGGCAGGCAAACGGACAGCTTTGAGGTAGACCTTCCCGTTCCGGCACTGGGAGAAAAACCTTTCCCCTGTGTCTTTATCCGGGCACCGCTGATTGAGGAATTGAGAGACGGGGTAGAAGTGCTCGCCCGCCTGCCCGACCGGACATGCGTTGCCGTAAAGCAGGGCAGGCTTCTGGCGCTGGCTTTCCACCCGGAACTCACCTCTGACCTGAGATTTCACCGGTATTTTGCCGACCTTGTTGCCGGAAAGAAGAATTGAGCATGTTCCACAGCCCACGGTCATTGCAGGGAGCAGCAGCAACAGTAAAATCCCGGACAGGGTCCAGGATTGCACCACGAAGCACGCAATGATAAATAGCGGGCTGCGAAACGCAATCAGTAGTATCGCTGATAAAGATATAAAGCAATAAAAAAACAGGTGGTTGAAGCAGGGCACATGGCGGAAAAACTTTTACAAAAAGTAATTACAGATGATCTGGATGCACTCATTGATATTTTCCCCCAGCACATACGTCAGCCATTGAGGCAGATAGAGAATATTGCAGAACTGTTGGAGGTGGTGCTTGATCTGGGGCGGCCACCTGAAGCGCGTTTCCCGCACCAGGAGGTAATTCTCAGCTCCATGGAAGTTTCCGAAGCGGATATCGAGTATATTACCTCACGGTTAAGCAGCTTCGGCGATGACAACCGTGCCGGCATTGCCCGGACACTGCACCGTATCTCGGCAATCCGCAACCGCAAGGGACGTATTGTGGGGCTGACGTGCCGCGTGGGGCGGGCGGTCTACGGCACCATACAGATTATTGAAGACCTGGTGGAATCGGGTAAAAGCATCCTTCTTCTGGGACGACCCGGGGTGGGAAAGACAACCATGCTCCGCGAGGTAGCCAGGGTTCTGGCGGATGACCTCAAGAAGCGCGTTGTTATTGTTGACACCTCAAACGAGATTGCCGGCGACGGCGATATCCCCCACCCATCAATCGGTCACGCCCGGAGAATGCAGGTAACCACCCCCTCCATGCAGCATGCCATCATGATTGAGGCGGTGGAAAACCATATGCCGGAGGTCATCGTTATCGATGAGATCGGCACGGAGCTTGAGGCACAGGCTGCCCGGACAATCGCCGAGCGCGGGGTGCAGCTGGTGGGCACCGCCCACGGTAATACCATGGAAAACCTGATGATGAACCCCACCCTTTCTGACCTTATCGGCGGCATCCAGACGGTAACCCTTGGTGACGAAGAAGCCAAAAGACGCGGCACGCAGAAGTCCATACTTGAACGCATGGCTCCCCCCACATTTAATATTGTGGTTGAGATCCAGGAGTGGGACAGGGTATCCATCCACCCGGATGTCACCGAAGCGGTTGATGCCATCCTGCGCGGGAAGCCGCTTCCCAAGGAGATTCGCTGGCGTGATGAGACAGGTGAGGTCAGGATCGAGAAAGAGAAGATACTAACCACCCCAACGGAAACAAAAAGAACCAAAACACAGGAAGTTCCCTCGGCAGAAGGGAACAAGGCCTTCAAGCTCTTCCTCTTTGGCGTGGACAAGTCGCGTTTCGAGCAAATGGCAAAGGAGATGCATTTTAACCTGGTCATCGTTAATAAACTCGCCGATGCCAATCTTTTCGTTACCTCAAAAAGCTATTACCGCAGAAAGACGCAAAAGGTAAAGGATGCAGAAGCGGCGAACCTGCCGATTTATGTCCTGAGGAGCAGTACCCCGATGCAGGTCCGGCAGCTGCTCAGGACAATTTTCCCGGCATCAAGGGCTGTCCGCATCGCCGAAGAGAAAGATTCTCTGGCAATTGCGCTCGCGGAAGCTGAAAAAGCGGTTGATAAGGTAAAGGAGGGTCAGGGAGTCGTTGAGCTTGGGCCGCAGAGCAACTATATCAGGAGACTCCAGCATATCATCGCCGAACGGCACAACCTTACCTC
>JBDRFO010000215.1:0-5747 GCA_043818655.1 Chloroflexota bacterium | reverse complement strand
TCTAAAAATTTCTTAACATCCTGGCGAAGTTTGTGGTGTGGGTTCATAGTTTCTAACCATGTGACTAATTTACTTTGTTAAATTAGTCAGGATCCGCGAACGCTGACGACTTTTCCCAAGATGCAAAATTCAACCAAGACGATAGCAGACGCTTTGAATATGTATTACGAGGGAATGAGTCTAGCCGAAATCAGGCGTAATCTAATCCAGCAGGACAACAACTATATCTCCCGTGTTACTGCTTACAACTGGGTAGACCGCTTCACAGGTTTAGTTGTTAAAGAGGCTGGAAAATACCAGCCGAAAGTTGGTGACATCTGGATTGCTGACGAGACTTATATACGAATAGATAAGCACAAAAAGGATGATGTGGGAATTGATAATCCCTATACCAAGAGTAAGAAAGCAAAGTGGGTAGTGTTCTGGGACATCATAGACGCCGACACTCGTTTTCTGCTGGCTTCCCACGCTACTACAACCAGAAGTGCAAAGGATGCTCAAATACTCATGGAGAAAGCATCTAAACGTGCCGGTAAAATTCCCCGTATTGTCTATACAGACAAGCTAAGAGCTTATCTGGACGGTATAGAGCTAACCTTTGGAGCGGATACCAAACACAAACAGGGAAGCCCTTTTGACATCGGTAACAGCAATAATCTCATAGAGCGTTTTCATGGAACGATTAAAGAACGGACAAAGGTAATGCGAGCATTAAAGAACAAGGATACTCTGGAAAAGTTTATGGACGGATGGTTAGTTCATTACAACTTCTTCCGCCCGCATACGTCTCTGGATGATAAAACTCCTGCTGAGGTTGCTGGTATTAAATTCCCATTCCGAAACTGGAAAGATGTAGTAGAGCAACCAATTGAGATAACCGCTAGGATACCGATTGATGACAATATTCTGGACACTGAATTGCCGAAACCAAAGGCGGTTAGGAAGAGTAGAGTAATCAAACACAAGCGTAAGGACACTCCGCCGGCGACCAGTTTAGGGAGTATTAGAAAATGAGCGACCACCGAAGATCGAACAGAACCACAGATACTACCTACCAGACTATTTGCTAACAAACGTGTTATTATAGAACGAAGAAGTTATTATGATTGAGATTGGTCGTGTTGTCCCATATTTGGATATATGTAGAGAGGAAGGTGTAAACCTCCAAAGAGGCATGAACTTCCACTTAGGTGGGAAGTATAGTGTCATTCTGATGAGTCTGCGGGCTAATGCCCCATATGCAGACAGGATAGAGGAAAATGGTAAGGTTCTGATTTATGAAGGTCACGATGCACCCAAACAAGATTCAATCACAAATCCTAAAATAGTTGACCAACCAATGCTCACCCCAAAAGGAAAGTGTACTCAGAATAGCTTGTTTTATGAGGCTGCAATGAGATACAAAAATAGTCAATGCCATCCTGAGTTAGTTAAGGTTTATGAAAAAATTCATTCAGGTATATGGGTTTATAATGGGGTGTTTAAATTGGTCGATTCTTGGCAAGAAATAATCAGTGAGCGGAAAGTTTTCAAGTTCAAATTGGAAATGATGGGATTTTCGGAAATTTCTACTGCTGAGGTTGTTAGCATTGAGCACAACCGCCTCATTCCTACGTCGGTTAAATTAGAAGTCTGGAAACGGGATAAGGGGCAATGTGTCATCTGTGGTAGCAAAGATAATCTTCATTTTGACCACATACTCCCATATTCTAAAGGTGGGTCTTCTTTGGTTGCGGAAAATATTCAGTTACTATGTGCCAGACACAATCTTGCGAAGAGAGACAAGATAGAATAATAATTCAAATCATCTCATCATTATTGAAATGCTTGTTTTAAGTGTCATCGCGAGTGTCAGGGAAGCAATCCCAATCTTAGCGGGGCAAGAGATTGCTTCGTCGCAACTGCTTTCGCAACGACAATTCAGTTTCAACCAAAATGAAACTCTACTGTTTTCCTGAATATAATAAAGAGCGGGAGAAAAATCCTCCCGCTCTCATAATTCACCCTCTCATGTTGTTTTTATCAGGATAAATCACACGTTTAAAAAAGACCGGGTAGCCTCATGAATACCGGCGCCAGCACCAGGCAGATCACCGACATCAGCTTGATCATGATATTCAGCGAAGGCCCTGCCGTATCTTTCATCGGGTCACCCACCGCATCGCCAATGACCGCCGACTTGTGCGCATCCGAACCTTTGCCGCCATAGACACCGGTCTCGATGTATTTCTTGGCGTTATCCCAGGCGCCGCCGGCGTTGGCAAGGGTAATTGCCAGGATAAAACCGGTCACAAGCGCACCGATGAGAAATCCTGCCAGGGCAAACGGCCCCAGAAGAATACCAACAATCACCGGTGAGATGATGGTAATCACACCGGGCAGAATCATCTGCTTGATTGCCGCCGTCGTGCAGATATCAACCGCCTTTGCATACTCCGGTTTTGCCGTTCCCTCCATGATGCCCGGAATTTCACGGAACTGACGGCGAACCTCATTGACCACAGCGAAGGCAGTTGTTCCCACGGCAAGCAGTGACAGGGCGGTAAAGACGGCCGGTAACATCGCGCCGAGGAAAAGCCCTGAAATAAACCGGGGGTCGAGGAAGTTCGCGCTGGAAGCATCAATACCGACCGCCGTGGTAAAGGAGAGTAGCAGTGCCAGCGCGGTAATTGCCGCAGAGCCGATCGCAAAGCCCTTTCCTGCAGCTTTCGTCGTGTTCCCCAAGGCATCCAGGGCATCGGTACGCTCCCTGACATCCTCCGGCAGACCCGCCATCTCCACGATGCCACCGGCATTATCGGATATAGGTCCATAGGCATCAGTAGCATCCTGTATGCCCAGTGTCGCCAGCAGACCAACACCGGCGATCGCAATCCCGTAGACATCAGCAAACCCGTAAGCGATGAGAACGGCAATCACCACCAGGATAACCGATGGGATGGTGCTCAGCAGCCCGTAAGCAAAGCCGGAGGTGATAAGGGTCGCACCACCGGTCTGTGCCGATTTGGCGATATTCATCACGGGCTTGTAGCTATAAGACGTGAAATAGTTGGTCGCCTCACCGATGATATTACCGGCAATAAGACCGGAAACAATCGCCCAGAAGATGCCCATATCCACACCGAGGATTTTCACCGCCGCAAAGCAGAAAATGACCACCAGGACAGACGAGGCAAGTGTGCCGTTCCTGAGCGCCGAGGTCAGGATTTTGATATCGGTTTTCTCCCCTGCCCTCACCAGAAATATCCCGATAATGGAGGCAATTATACCGCCCGCAGCGATAATCATGGGTAAAAACCAGGCGATGTCCCGGTTCGGCACCAGGGCTTTCCCCAGACCCGGTGACATGACCGCCAGTGCCCCCAGTGTCGTGGTGGCAATAATCGCTCCAACGTAGGATTCAAAAAGGTCAGCCCCTGAGCCGGCAACATCACCAACATTATCGCCAACAAGGTCAGCGATAACAGCGGCATTGCGCGGGTCATCCTCCGGGATGCCCTTCTCCACCTTGCCCACGATATCGGAGCCGGTATCCGCCGCCTTGGTATAGACACCACCCCCAACCCGGGCAAAGACCGCAACCATCGAAGCGCCAAAACCGAATCCGGGAATAATGGCGGCAAAGTTATCAAGGCCGCGGAAGGCGAGGTAGAGGATACTGAGACCAACGAGACCAATGCCGACCACCGACATTCCCATGACCGCACCGCCACGGAAGGCAAGCTTCAGCCCAAGACTCAGACTCTTCTCGGCAGCAACCGCGGTGCGGCTGTTTGCCCTGACGGCAATGCTCATGCCGAAAAATCCGGCAAGCCCGGAGCAGATCGCCCCAAAGATAAAGGCGATGCTGACCAGCCAGCCAACGTAGGGTATCAACCCCAGAAGGACAGCGACAATCACCACAACGATGGCAAGCACCCGGTACTCACGACCCAAGAAGGCCTGGGCGCCCTCCTGAATCGCATCGGAGATGTCCGTCATGCTTTTTGGCCCCCGCTCCTGCCGGATAACATAGGCTGCCAGAATCGCCGCCACCCCCAGTCCCAGAAGCCCGCAAGCTAGAGAAATAATTATCAGACCCACAGTTAAGTTCCCTTTCTAGACTTCACTTCTATTTTTTTAGAGGGGTATTTTGCCCCTCCAATCCATCTTCCATGTTAAAGGAAATACATGGGATTCCATTCGTTTTTAGCTGGATTCAAATGTCATTGCTAGCGTTAGCGAACCAATCCGTTTGCCACACTTATATTCTACGGATTGCTTCGGGCTTTGCCCTCGTAATGACATAAAAGATATTATCAACCAAATCAGAATGATACAAATACCTAGTATCACCTGATGTTCTCTTCAAACTTACTCAATCTTGCCTCAAGATTTTTTTCTGTTACCATCAGGGTTAAATCGCTCCGCGTTCTTTCCAGAACCCCGCGAACCATGTCGGTCGTCCGGCGAAGCCCCCCGGTAATCGCATCGGGAAAGTCGATCGTCACCAGGATACTGTAAATATCATCCATCACCGTAATCAGTTCCTCACCACGGGAGGAATCACCTGCCCTGAGACCATCAAGGAGGTAACGCCTGAGTTCACCGACGGCTTCGCCCAGCCCTAAAAGGTAAGCGGCATGGTCAACCCCCAGCTCATCCGGGTGGGAAACCCCTTTCCCCACGACCAGCGCCAGCACCGTGCTGCCTTCAACAAACTCCTTTTCCGCATCCCTGAGAAACCCCGTATTTGTCAGCTTACCACAATCAGCGATCGCCTCCCTTGCTTCCGTAAGAAGTTTACGGGCAGTCTGGAGCAGACCCTCAGCGCGGGCAAACTCCTTCCGGTGCACCGCCCGGATGGCATTGCCCGAGAACCTGATTGCCTCACGGCACAGGGGTAATGCCTTCTCCCTGGCGGCGTCTTTCGCTGCCAGACTCAGCCGTATCTCTTCGGTAATCTTTTCCAGGTTACCCATTATCCCGCGCACCGTCCTGCCGGATATTCGCAATCACCTGACGGGTCGCCTCTTCTACTGAAGCAGCACCCAGAATCGCACTGATTACCGCCACCGCATTCGCCCCTACTGCAATGACATCAGCCGCATTTTCAATCGTGATGCCACCAATCGCCACAACGGGCAGCGTCGTTACCTTTCTTACCTCGGAAACCCTCTCCAGCCCGACCACCACAGCATCCCCCTTGGATAAGGTGGCATAAATAGCACCACAGCCAAGGTAGTCGGCGCCATCCGCCTCCGCCTGAGTTGCCTCCGCAACCGTCCGCACGGAACACCCCAGAATCTTATCCATCGGCAGCAGCCGGCGTGCTTCCTTAACGGGCATGTCGTTCTGTCCCACGTGCAGCCCATCAGCGCCGGTCGCCAGCGCCAGGTCAAGATAATCATTCATGATAAACAGCACCCCGTGTCCGGCACACAGCTTTTTCAGTCCCACGGCGATGGGGAAAAGCTCTTTTTTACTGCTGAGCTTGTCACGCAGCTGGATTACCCTGGCGCCACCCCGGATGACGGCCTCCGCCACCTCATAGTGAGAACGCCCCCTGAGAGACTGGGTATCAATAACGGCATAAAGCCCGTTGATCAGATGCAATTTGTCCTGCCGGA
The DNA here is from genome assembly GCA_043818655.1 of Chloroflexota bacterium. Lineage (GTDB taxonomy): Bacteria > Chloroflexota > Dehalococcoidia > Dehalococcoidales > JAZDNC01 > JBDRFO01. The sequence continues at coordinate 138 of JBDRFO010000215.1, read as the reverse complement.
GAAGCCTTGCAACCAGTTCCCTCTCAATGGTGTAGAGACTGAAGCGCGCCCGCATGAACTTATCCGATGAGAGCCGCAGCGGACAATCCTGAGCCTTGGCTACCTCCTCAAGGACACGCAGGGCTTCCTGCGCCCGGC
>JBDRFO010000214.1:0-2610 GCA_043818655.1 Chloroflexota bacterium | reverse complement strand
GGATTATCATATCAATCGCGATATTCATGTCAGGATCTTTGACAACCGCATCGAAGTTGAAAGCCCCGGGCTCTTTCCCGCCCATATCACTGCGGCGACCATTCAACGGGCTCGATCTTTTAGCCGCAATCCAATGATCGTGAATAATTTGCGGGAGTTTCCAGCTCCACCAAACATCGATGCCGGTGAAGGGGTCAGAATGATGTTTTCGACCATGCAGGCCGTCGGCCTCTATCCACCCCTTTACCTTTCTTCTCCCCATCTGGAGCATGATGCGGTCATGGTCACGCTCTTGAATGAAGAGCGTCCTGCCGTGTGGGAGCAGGTCAGCGACTGGATTGATCGCAACGGTTCTATCAGCAACCGGGAGTTACGCCGTATTGCCGGCATAGACACACTCAAGGCTTCAAAGACGCTGAAGAAATGGGTGGACGCCGACATGCTGGTGCCGGATACGAGCAAGGGAAAGCGGGGAACGAGGTATATGAGGGTGGGTGGCACCTATGTACAGCAATATCTATTATTATCCGAGCTGGCAGATAATAAACGCACAGATGACGAATAATTCAATAAAACATGATACTTGCGGTTCAGTTTATTATCCGCCGGCAAAAGCTTCCGCATCATCGGCGGCCATCGGAGTTCGCTGTGGGCTTGAAGATGACAAACAATAAAACGAATCAGGTTTATCAGTAAACTTTACCGGTGAGACGGAGTAAACCTAATCATTCAAAGAGGTTTCCTAAAAATCCAGTCCCATTTTACCCGGGTTCAGGATGTTGTTGGGGTCGAAGAGGCGCTTGATGGCGCGCATCACGTCCAGGGCTGCCGCATCGTGTTCCAACCCCAGGTAGGCGGCCTTGGCCAGTCCTATGCCGTGTTCACCGGTGAGCGTTCCTCCCAGATCGCAGGTGAATCTGAAGATCTCGGCCACGGCCTCCTTCATGCGTTTGACCTGGTCGGGGTCGGCGCCGTCGTACATGACCCTGGGATGGAGGTTCCCGTCGCCTGCGTGGCCGAAAACGACAAACGGCAGAGCGTATTTCTGAACGATGTCGGAGATGCCGGCCAGGAGGTCGGGGACCTTGGAGATAGGGACCGTCACATCCTCGGAGACGTTGTTGGGACGCAGGCCGGCGGCCACGCTGCCCACCGACTTGCGCAGACGCCACAGCTCCTCCGCCTCCTTCTGGGAATCGGCCCTCCGGGGAGACAGGGGACGCTGTTAAGTTTTTAAGTTTGTATTGATTGAAGTCATAACATACCCATTCATAGCGCCATACCTGCTTAAGATACCTACGGGAAATCACAGCCCCACCCAATCCTGTGATAAGAGTATCCTAAAGCCCACAATTTTTGTCCAAGACAAAGAAAAAAGGCCGCATACCAACATGTAGTATGTGGCCTTTCTTTTGGAAATGTGCTGATTAGGCTTGGAGACCTTGAATAAATGGGGCTTTTGAATTGTCAACACAACTTCACATATGGCTGACTTTGGATGCCTGTGATTTCGTTAGGATTAGCACCACACTATTTGAAACAGCTCGGTTCAACGCTTCCTCCAAATTAGCAGGTTGCCGAAAAAGACGTGCTGGGCGTCATCGCGAGGCCTTCGGCTCGCTCAGGATAAACTCCGCGAAGCAATCTCGGTTTAAGTGGGAAGAGTGAAACTGCTGCCTCGGCATGTGGTCCGAGGTGAGTGGGATAGTCGGTCATCGATCCGCTCCCTGATACGAAAGTTTCGAATCTCTTGCGAGTGTTGCTCTTCCGGCTGTCTTGTCGGTCCAACAGCGCGCCTCATCAGCCGCGCTTTCCGGGCGGTCTGTGGCAGGCGCATGGTCGTCTCAGGCACATCAATATGCTCTGTATTGTCAAGCTGAGGCCACCTGATATATAACCGGCCGATATTCGGGGGGGGGGACAGGCTTGCCCTTTGCTCGTGCAGCCTCCAGCCATAGTTTCTTGGCCACTTGGACCTGACGCAATGCCTCGTCAGGTGTCTCACCAAATGCTGAGCATGCCTCAAGGTCGGGGATATCGGCGATGTACCCGTCGTCATCCTCCGAATAGAAAATATTAATATGATAATCGCGCATTATTCATCCTCCAGTTTAAGATTATGTTTCTCAACCAGTCTTAGGAACTGCCGGATTTGATATGGTTTTGCTTGGCCTCTGACATTCTGAAGGTTCACCAGTTCAGGGATATCAGGTCGGAAGAAAATGTGGTGGCTGCCTTCAGTTCTCGACAGCTCAAAACCGAAACCTCGAACAAGATTTACCATATCAGCGAATCTTATGTTTTTAGAACCACCAATTATTTTTTTTAGCAATTTCCGTCTGTTCATAATTCATCTCTTACTGGCCCAACGAGGATCAGATTGCCACCATCACACCTGGAACTCGGGAATTAGACTGTCGATCTAATACCCGCCATTGTTATTTCGGGCGGTTTCGATATCATTCCCAGTAATTCTGTGTCAATTATATACAACATCACGGTCCTTATCAATCCTCTCTAAAATTTCATTCTTGTCCATCCCGAACCGGTGTTTGCCCCTCTGGAAATTGGATAAACCCATTATGAAAGGATGTGAGACGCACCATCCAG
>JBDRFO010000213.1:0-5890 GCA_043818655.1 Chloroflexota bacterium | reverse complement strand
CCACGCTCCCCGACCAGACCGAATATCATCGCCTGTAAAGCGGCACAGGGCACTGCAATGGAAATCAGCGTCGCCGCAATGAACCTCTCTCTTTTACTCTCCAGGATTCGGGTAGACATGATCGCCGGTACATTACAACCAAGTCCGAGCAGCGTCGGAATGATGGCATAGCCGTGTAAACCGAGACGGTGCATGATGGTATCCATCAAAACAGCTAAGCGCGGTAGATACCCCACATCTTCAAGCAGACCAAGTACCAGATAGAACGAGAGAACATAGGGGAGTACCATGGCAAAAGGAACATAAAGTCCGCTGGTGAGCAGCCCGAATGACTGGACAAAGTCCAGTTTACCATCAATGAGTTTGCCAATCACGATATCATGAAGGAAGCCACCGCTCTGCAGGAGGTCGCTTAACCTTAGCAGGACGGGTGCCCATAGATTCTCAAAGAGCGGGTCAAATACGTACCCAATCAGGTTTTCTCCGATAAAGCGGATAACGAAGAAAGCACCGCCCAGAACCGTCAGGGCGACAATGCCCCCGGTGAATGGCATGACACTGGCGTCCGCCAGGCGTTCAAACCAGGTATGGTGCCGGTGGGTAACATGCTGAGCCTGTTCAACAATGTTACCGACCGCAGACCAGCGCTCATCCGAGGTACGTAATTGAGCGTCAGGGGAAGCAGCCTCTGGCAGTTTGTCAATTAGCTCTTTTATCCCCTCTCCAGTCGTGGCCACAGTGGGGATAACAGGCACCCCCAGTAGCTCTCTGAGCTTGTCCAGGTCAATATGAATACCGAGATGCCCGGCTTCATCCCACATGTTGAGGGCAACGATAACCGGGATTTTCCTCTCCAGCAGTTGCAGTGTCAGATAGAGGTTACGCTCCAGGTTGGTCGCGTTGACCACGTTGATAACGACATCAGCACTTTCCAGCATCTCACGGGCAACCTGTTCAGCCTCTGAAACTGGTTCTAAGGTATAGGTGCCGGGGGCATCAAAGATATCAGCCGTCTCCCCCTTCAGCTTCATATGCCCGCGCTTGTACTCAACCGTTTTCCCCGGGTAGTTACTGACAATAACGTTGATGCCCGTTAAACGGGTAAAAATGACGCTCTTCCCCACATTGGGATTCCCGATGAGCACGATCTTTTTCATTATTCTGAAATCTTATCCCGGTCAACGATTATCCGGCTGGCCATGCCGTAACCTATAGCTACCTGGGTCCTGTCCACCTCAACAGTCACCGGCCCGCGCATCAGCATTGAGCCAACCTTTGTTATTCTTTTCCCTGGTCTGATGCCCAGCGCACTAAGGCGATCAACCATGCCGTAGCCGCCCTGAATTTGGACCACCCTACCACTCTGCCCGACCCCCATGCGGGTTAATGCTGTCTGGTTTTCGCAGGTCATAAATTCATATTCCTTTTCTTATTAGCTTTATCAGCCAGACTATTCCAGATTAAGCCGGCAGGGAATTCTTCCCTTACAGGTCGGCACTGACAGCAATAGCCTGTCATGCGTATTTCAATACGGCAGACAGGCTGATATGCAGCTTTCGGATGCGCGCTCCTTGGTATATCTCGTAAGCACCCAAATGCCTTTTACTCTGTCGTATGATTCCCAGAATCAGGGCACACTGACCGGTAACGCTGGTACCAGTCATACGAAGTATTTTGCCACTATTTGCATCAACGGCTTGTTGTGCATAAATGCTAATGATATGCATTTGCAATAAATACTACAACATTTTCATCCCCGCGTCAAGCCTATTTTGTGGTTGGTGACGGATTAAGAAGATGATAACTGTATTTGCACAGTCCATCCGAGTGACTTTTTCCCCTCAAAACCGAGTGCGATTTCGGATTAAGAATGGTAAACTATTGGGGCCTGGTTAATTCAACTGGAGAGACCATCAGAAAGCTATGGTTCAGGAGGAGTCAATGAAAATCAAGAAGGCGGAAATTTTTCACCTGGAGCTTAAGAACCTTCCCAGAATGCACCCCGTTATTCTTCGTCTTACTACAGACGAAGGTATCACCGGCGTGGGCGAGGTCAGCATGAGCGGGGGTGTCGGGCAGAGCGGGGCTGCCGGTATGCTGAAAAACATGGCAAAGACTTTCGCGATCGGTGCTGACCCGTTTCAGACAGAAAAACTCTGGGAGACCATGTTCCGGAATTCTCTATGGGCGCTTGGCGGGGGCGGCGCTACGGTATTTGGCGCCATGAGCGCGATTGATAATGCCTGCTGGGATATCAGGGGTAAGGCCTTAAAGCTACCGGTTTACCAGCTACTTGGCGGTAAAACGAATGACAACCTCCGCGTCTATGCCAGCCATGTACAGGGTGGGTGGGGACCGGAAACGAAAGTAAGCGTGAAACCGGAGGAGTTCGCCGAAGAGGCAGGTAAAGCTGTTGCCGAAGGGTATAATGCTGTCAAAATAAACCCGGTTGGGATTGACAGCGCAGGGAAGCGTAGCGTCGGGCTGACAAAGATTCTAACCGGTGAACAGGTCAGACTCTTCTACAACCGTGTTAAAGCAGTAAGAGAGACTATCGGCCCAGACGTTGACCTGCTTATTGATACCCTTTGTATGCTCAGTGATACCACCGCCATCCAGCTTGGGAGACTCTGGGAGGAGTTCAACATCTACTATTTCGAGGAAGCGGTGAACTACCTGAATGTCGAAATGCAGGTAAATGTGGCAAGAAGTTTAAAAATCCCCATGGCCGCGGGAGAGCATATTTATAGCCGGTGGCGATACCGCCCTTACTTTGAGCGTCAGGCGCTTGCGGTAATTCAACCGGACATCGGTAACTGCGGTGGCTTTACTGAGGGCAAAAAAATCTGTGACTACGCCAACATTTATGACATCACCGTCCAGTGTCACGTTTACGGTTCGCCAATTGCCTCTGCGGTGGCAATGCAAATGGAGGCAGCGATCCCGAACTTTATTATCCATGAGCACACGACGCTCCTCCTCAGGCCAGCCATTCAGGAAATATGCACCACCAGCTACCAGCCTGTAAAGGGCAACTTCGCAGTACCCGATCTACCCGGTCTTGGTATTGAGCTTAACGACAAATTCATGAAAGACCAATCCTGCGTCATAGTTGAGTAATGCCAGACTTAGAGGAACTTCTTTATGGTCTTCTGGCTAACCATTTCTCAAAGAATAGAATTTAAGATAGAGAGGGAACCCATGGAAATCAAGACGACATATTTTGAAAAAGAGGGTAAAGAGAATACGGAAGCGGTTTTAAGCATCGTCAATAACCGCATCAAAGAGCTGGGCATTAAAACGGTGTTAGTAGCCTCTACCACAGGGGAGACAGCGGCTAAAGCGGTGAATACTCTTCAGGAAGTGAAAGTAATTGCCGTAGGGCACAGCACCGGTTTACGGACACCAAATGTCCAGGAGTTTACCCCGGAGAATAAAAAAATCGTTGAGGGCAAGGGTGGCACTGTCTTTGTCGGCACGCATCTTTTTTCGGGCCTAAGTGGCGCCATGAGCAAAAAGTTTAATACCCATATCATCGGCGATATTATCGCCAGCACCCTGCGCATATTCAGGAACGGCATGAAGGTTGTCTGCGAGGTATCATGCGAAGCGGCTGATGCCGGACTGATACGCACCGATGAGGATATTATTGTAATTACCGGCAGTCACCAGGGTGCCGATATGGCAGTTGTCATCCGCCCCGTGAACTCGCAGGACTTTTTTGACCTGAAGATAAAAGAGATACTCTGCAAACCACATTTATAAGAATGCCGTTTCCCCCGTAATGCAAAAGACCCAATCCAGTTAATCATATCTCGCTTCGCTTCGGGAACACAGTTCACCGGGCTCTTGCAGCAACTTAGAGTCATAATAGGTACAGTGAGAAAGGCGGGTGTAGCGATACCCCATTCATGGAGAAGCTGTGACGGGCAGCAAAATACGAGGAAAACGTATCCGTACTGGCGCGCAATATGAATGCCATCAGCGTCCCGGCTGACGGCGAACCTGACCTGTCGCGTCTTGTGATCAACATCTGGCGCGCCGTGGCGAAAGGAAGCCCCATTACCGGAGAGCAGGAAGATAAAATTATCACTGGTCTTGGTATCCCCAAAGAATAAGCGGCTGGTATCGTGAGACAGTGTCCGGATAGCTTGTATTCATGTGAAAGCAACCCGGAACGATTAAAAGGTTGATGTAGCCGTCCTGAATTCATGACCATTCAGGTATAGTTATTGACAAACAAAAAAGGCATGATATACTAATATACGTATATATATCATTAGAAGAAGAAATAATACCTTTAAAACTTCCTCCAGAAACTCAGTATCGTAAGACAGAGCACATTTGATGCCAGTATCCCGTCAGGTTAATACATACTATTAACATCATGAGCTTGCTAAGGTAACTTTGGTATCCCTTATTAGCCTGACAAGACACTGGAAGTCATCCAGAAAATTAGTATCCTGAGAGAGGGCACATTACCTGCCCAGCTTCAGAGAAACAGTTTCCGGATAGCTTGTAAGCTACAAAAAAGTTTGTGGATAACCTGTACTCCCAATACTGATAACAATCGTTTGGTGGAAAAGACAGTTGCATCGGGTGTAAACACCGGTAAAAAAACGGAACGAGGAGGAATGACAATGAAAGTGGCTTATATTTTCACAACACCAACCAGCCAGAAGATTCTGGAGACCATGATTATCCCACAGCTGGAGGAGAAGAGGCACGGCGTGGATGTGGTCGGGATGTTCTTCTTCATGGACAACACCTTCTTTTTGCTGAAAGGCACCCAGATGGGGGAACGTCTGAAGAAGCTCCATGATGAGACGGGGATGCTCCTTATGGCCTGCGACCAGTGTGCCTACGAGCGGCATATCGCTGACAAGCTGGTGGACGGTGCCGGGATTGGCTGCTTCCCTGACCTTTACAAAGCACTGGGCCCGGCAGCACCAGACCAGGTTATTACGCTCTAAACTACTTCTGGAGAAAGAATAACAAAATAAATACGGAGGAAAAAGTGATCAAGGAAAACGTATCCGTGCTAGCGCGCAATATGAATGCCGTCGGCGTCCCGGCTGACTACGGACCTGACCTGTCGCGTCTTGTGATCAACATCTGGCGCGCCGTGGCGAAAGGAAGCCCCATTACCAAGGATCAGGAAGCTAAAATTATCACCGATCTTGGTATCCCCAAAGAAAAAGCGGCTGCTTTTCTGAAGCAGCTTGCGGAGCGCGATGACAATGGCAACATCATCGGAATTCTGGGACTCTCACAGGGTGATACCTGGACGCACCGCTTCACCGTTAACGGCAGTGAGCTGCGTACCTGGTGTGCCTGGGATACCCTTTTCCTGCCGCAACTTCTCAAGCAGACGGCAAAGGTGGCATCGGAATCACCCATTGACGGGGTGAAAATCAACCTGACCGTCAGCCCGACGAAGGTAGAGAGCTGCAGTCCGGCTGGCGCAATGGTCTCCATCGTCTCCCTCGACCCGGAGAAGCACGACAAAACCAAGGTTGAGGCGCTCTGGGGTAACCTCTGATGCAAGATTATGTTTTTCGCCTCTCGTGAAGAGGCTGATAAATGGGCTAAAGGGCAGGAGGACATTACCATCCTGTCTGTTGAAGATGCCTTCCGGCTCGGTACGGAAGCCTTCGCCAAAATGCTCCAGTATGCGTAAGTGATTACAGTTATCCGGAAACCCGGTATCGTAAGACGGGGTCTGGATAACCTGTAAAATAAAAAGCCATTGAGGGGCTATGTTCACTGTCGTGAAGACCAGAACACCGACAGAGGAAGATAGCCCCTCCAGTTTATGCCAGCGCAATTTACTGCGGCCATGACAAAAACGTTGTGATGAAGCAATCCGTAAAATCCGGGGGTGCGGGAC
>JBDRFO010000212.1:0-12405 GCA_043818655.1 Chloroflexota bacterium | reverse complement strand
GGGAAATCATCCAGGACTCATTATCCTGAGATAGGGCACATTACCTGCTGATATTCAGAAAAACGGTTTGGGGTGTGTTGGAAGGTAACCTGTTTTATATTTGCTTCAGCAATAAGAAAATGGTTCTGATGCAAAAGGGGGATGAGAGTGATGAGCACAACTTCACCAGAGCTAGCGATTGAGAAAATACGTCTCGGGGAAGAAAACAAGGGGTACATTAACCTCTTGAATGAGCAAATTGAAGCCCTTTTTAAGAATGTTCTGCAACTGATGCTCAAAGACCCATCCAGTGCCATTTTCGTCCACAAGACGATCGCGTGGCAGAAGCAGGCAGCCAGGGTCAGGCATTTCTGGGGGGAGAAGGGTGTTCATGTGCCCCCGCTTCTTATCGCCAGCATCACCCACAGGTGCAACCTTCATTGCCATGGTTGTTACGCCCGGGCACAGCACCGGTTTCCGGTGACGGAAATGAGCACGGCTAAACTGTGGAGTGTCATCACAGAAGCAAAAAAAGTGGGTATCTCCATAATCTTTATTGCCGGCGGGGAACCGCTTACCCGTCCGGAGATTCTTGATATTACCGGAGATTCCCCGGAAATCATCTTCCCGCTTTTTACTAACGGTACTCTAATGGATAAAAAAACCGTCTCGAAACTAAAGAAGCAGAGAAACGTTGTGCCGGTTATCAGCCTGGAGGGCACTGAGTGCGAGACTGATGCCCGCCGGGGCCAGGGGGTATATGAATATGCCCTGAACACAATGAAGATGATGAAAAAACAGGGCATCTTTTTCGGAACTTCGCTGACTTTGACAAGAGAGAACTTTGATGTCATTACCGATGAGTCTTTCATAAAAAAGCTGATGGATTCAGGATGCCGCCTCTTTTTCTTTCTTGACTATGTCCCTGTTCAGGAAGGAACAGAGAACCTGGTTCTGACCAGCAGACAGAGGGCGAAAGAAGCCAGACTGGTCGCCTCGTTTCGAGGACATTTGCCGGGTATCTTCATTGCTTTTCCCGGTGATGAGGAGATGTTTGGCGGCTGCTTATCCGCAGGACGTGGTTTCGTTCATGTCAGCCCCGAAGGTAATCTGGAACCATGTCCGGCTGCCCCATACTCTGATACCAGCCTGATGGGTAAATCCTTAATAGAGGCCTTAAAATCTGACTTCTTAAGGACAATACGTCAGAATCATGACCGGCTTGGTGAAACGGAAAGTGGTTGCGTCCTGTGGGAAAAACGTGCATGGGTTCGCTCCTTACTCTCACCAGAGGAATCCAACCGGACTCAGGATACAATGGGAGCGGGTAGCGATTAAACCGGATTGTGCATGTCGCCTGCTTGTACCTATCCTGATACATCCTGCATCTTAGCCTTTGGTGTCTATTCCCTGCCATCTTACCCCAATATAAGTAAAACTTATCTTGCATAATAATATTACTTATGATATACTTTTGCCCAGTTTATCAAAACAAGGAGTATTATATGCTGCAACCACCACCAGATAGCCAGAGGAAAGAAGAAAAAACATCTTCTTCTCAGGCTCTAACCATAGCCCTGACTGCCCGGTGGCAAACCTTCCCCGACCGTTTCCGCTGGATTCTGGATAATGGGTTTGCCCTGGAGTACTCAGCCAATCCGGAATCCCTCGATTTATTGCCTCAGCATGTTGATTCTTTTCTTGAATATGGGGTTCCTGTACGCTACCATGCTCTTTTTCCCGGGTATGAGATCGGGCATGAGGATGAAACCATCGCCGAGCGGGCGACCCTGGTGCATATGGAAACATTAAAGGCATTACAAAATCGGGTCGAGGCGGTAATAACGCTCCATGTTGGATTTAATCCCAGGGATAAGCTTATCCCGGAGCGTATTGTTGCGAACCTGTCAAAGATTGTGGCTCTGGGCAAAAATCTTGGGGTTACGGTGTGTCTGGAGAACTTAAGGCGCGGGCTGACAAGCAACCCGGAGAACGTTCTTAAGTGGGCTTCTGCCGCCGGGGCAATGATTACACTGGATATCGGTCATGCCGTCTCCTGTGAACTTGTTCAAAAAGGAGAGCTGAAAGTTACCGACTTCGTGGATATGTTTGCGCCGCGTCTTTTTGAAGCTCATATGTACGAGCGTGAGACAGACCGTCATCATCCGCCGAAAGACCTGTCTGTCATCGGGCCGGTGGTTGAGCGTCTGCTGACAACAAAATGTCACTGGTGGACGATTGAGCTTGATGACTACGAGGAGGCACTTGATACACGAAAGCTGCTCAGGGATTTTCTGACACCCTTAAAGATTGCTACCCTGCCGTAACATAGGCGAAGGATATTCACGGGTAAATAATCGTCATGATAACTGTTGCTTCAGAATAATATTAAACGGGGAGGAAAGATGGATATTGATGTTGATGCGAGGCGTCTTGCCTGCCCTCTTCCTGTGGTCAAAACAAAGCAGGCTCTGGAGAGTATGAACCAGGGTGATATTACCGTCTTGATTGAACGCTCTGATGGGTGTCAGAATGTTAGGCGCTTTGCCGAGAGTCAGGGGTGCACCGTCAGCGTTGAAGAGAAAGAAGGGCTTTTCTACATACATATCCATAAGGAGAAGGCAGAGCAGCGTGCTTTACCCCACCAGAGCGGAGATGTGATTTTCATAACTACGGACCGGCTGGGTACCGGTGATAACCAGCTCGGCGCTATCCTGATGAAAGCCTTTCTCAATACCCTTTGGGATACCAGCCCCAAACCGGGGAAAATCATGTTCATTAATGATGGTGTGCGGCTTACCTGTGAGGGATCGGAAATGCTGGAGGCGCTTCGTTTGCTGGAAAATGGCGGCGTACAGATATTCTCCTGCGGAACCTGTCTCGAATATTACTATCTCAGGAAAAAACTTGCTGTCGGAAAAGTAACGAACATGTTTGAAACGGTAAATTCACTTCTTTCTGCAAACAAGATAATCAAAATTTAGAAATCCATAAATAAATCAGGAGGTTTAGTTTAGGATGAAGTACGGAGCGCGTAACCAGCTTATCGGTGTCGTAAAACGTATCAAACGAGGAACAGTCATGGGGCAGATTGAACTTGAAATACCTGCCGGTTCAAAAATGGGCTCGGTTATGACACTTGACTCGCTTGATGACCTTGCCCTGAAAGAAGGAGATACCGTCAGGATTATCGCTAAAGCGATTAACATACTTCTCGTTAAAGAATAGCTTTTGGTATTTGCCCTGGTTGATTGATTGAGCCTCACGTTTTATTGGAGCTTCTGATACATCTATGTCGTCATCCTGATATTGGTTAGACAGAAGTGGTCAAGAAATAATATAAATAAATATGTGGAGGTATAAGTGAATCTGAAAAAATCTGCTATCCTGCTATCCTGTTTGCTCATGGCGTTGATGGTACTGTCACCAGTTGCATGCAGGAGCGCAGCGCCCCCAGTAAATACACCGGCGCCCACGGCGACAGTAGCACCGTCACCCACCGCTCCACCGTCGCCAACCGCAACAGAGCCTGCCGAAGAGAAGGTGCTCAGCATGTACGTGGCTTACGGCAACCCTGATATTATTGCTGAGGAGTTTGAAAAGGCGACTGGCATCAAAACCCAGTTTCTTACCATGTCTTCCGGTGAGGTCTTTACCCGCATTCAGGCGGAGAAAGCGAACCCGCAGACGGATGTCTGGTTTGGCGGAGGCTCCGACGCCTTCATACAGGCGGCAAGTGAAGGGCTTATCACGGCATACAAATCCCCCAATGCTGAGAAGGTATCAGATGGTTTCAAGGATAAGGATGGTTACTGGACGGGTGTTTCGCTGGTTGTCGTCGGATTTCTGGTAAATAATGACCGAATTGCCTCAAAACAGCTTACCAAACCTGAAGCTTGGGCGGAGCTGGCAGATGCTGCCTACAAGGATGAGATAATCGCATCCAACCCGACCACCTCAGGTACTGCCTATACAACCGTCTCCGGTATTCTGCAGGTCTTTGGGGAGGAAGAAGGCTGGGAGTTCCTTGACAGCATGTACCAGAACATACCGTTCCTTGAGAAGAGCGGCTCTACGCCGGCTACCAAGGCGCTGCAGGGAGAGTTTGCGATTGGCATCGTTCCTGACCCGCATAACTCACCCATTAATAACCCTGATGCACCGATTACGGCTGTCTTCCCCTCTGACGGCGTGCTTGCCTGGCCGTCACCGGTAGCCATACTTCATGGTGCCAAACACCCGAAGAACGCCGAGAAATTCGTTGACTGGTGTCTTTCGGATGAGGGTCAGAAGGTGCTGATGCAGGCCAGTCCCCGTGTTCCGACCACCGATGTTGCGACGCTGGAGGGTGTTCCCAACCTGAAAGACCTGAACCTTGTCGCTTATGATCTCATCAAGTGGGGTAACGAGCGGGAAAGGGTGCTTGAGGAGTTTAAGAAACGCTATCCACAGTACCAGTAGTACCTGTAGATATCTGTAGATATAGTGATGAGAATAGCCCCTCTGAGGCGGTATTTATAAATCAGAGAGGTCATTCTCTCTTCTGGCTGTCTCTCTTCACGAGAAACGCAGCAATAAAACAATCCCGGTCGTTAAGATTCTTGAGATTGCCTTGCTCCGCTCACAAAGACGCGAGCAACTACCAGTTTAATAAGCAAACAGTTTGCTAAATACAATTTATTTCTGCTTCTGAGGGAGCATTTTATTAGATGAAATGGCGAAGATACCTCCTGCCGGCAGCAATTTTTGCTGTCCTTGTCGTGTTTGTTATTTATCCCGTGCTGAGTGTGCTGGGAAGAAGCCTGAGCGTCGGCGGAAAATTAGGGCTTGGCAACTACGTTCGTGTTTTGACCGAGCCGCATCTTCGGAACACCCTGATTGGGAGTGCCCTGCTGGCTGTCAGTGTGGCAGCTATTGCTACCCTTCTTGGACTCACCATCGCCATCGTTGTTCTCAAGACGGAGTTGCCCTTCCGGCGTCTCTTTGCCCTGGCGGCAGTGATGCCCATGATTATCCCGGGTTTTGTCGCCAGTCTGTCCTATATCTTCCTCTTCGGGCGGAATGGTCTGATTACCTATAAGCTGCTGGGTCTCAACCTGAACGTTTATAGCTGGAGGAGTGTTCTCATTATCCAGATGCTTGATTTTACGACCCTTGCTTTCCTGCTAATCTCAGCGGTGCTGGTCAGTGCTGACAGTCGTCTTGAGGACGCGGCACGTAACCTGGGCGCCAGCGAATGGGAGGTGCTGACAACGGTAACACTGCCGCTCACCTATCCCGGGATTATCAGTGCCCTGCTTCTTATTTTCATGCGCTCAATGGCTGATTTCAGCACACCCTTGCTTGTTGGCGGTTCCTTCAGCACCCTTGCCTCTGCTTCGTACATGGCACTAATCGGCACTTTTAACACGGAAATGGCTTCGACGCTGAATACCATACTGCTTATTTGCTCCATGACTGTCTTCGGTGCCTATCTAAGGGTACAGGCAGTAACCGGCCGAGTGAGAAAACAGGATACCGGTGCCGCCAGAAAGCCGCTCTGTCTTGGAAGACCCGCTGCTGCTATCCTGTGGACGGTAGGGGCGCTTTTTACGACCTATATCTTCATGATTCTCATCTCCGTTTTTATGGCGGCTTTTTCCAAGCATCTGGGCGCTAACTATCAGTTTACCCTGGAGTACTTCCGGATGCTCCCGCACCGGGAGTGGAACGGGGTGATCAATACGATTAGTTTTGCCACGGTTACGGCGCTCATCGTCAGCTTTCTTGGTGTTGTTGTTGCCTATCTTGTGACCAGAATTGAATTTAAGGGTAGAGGCCTCCTTGACCTCATGGCAACACTGCCCTTTGCCGTACCGGGGACATTCATGGGCGTTGGTTACGTGCTGGCTTTCAGCCATGCACCGCTGGTGCTGACAGGAAGCTGGCTGATCGTTGTCATACTGACAGTCATAAGGGAGCTACCCATCGGGATACGCTCCGGGGTAAGTGTTCTAACACAGCAGGACGATACTATTGAAGATGCCTCGACGAGCCTTGGGGCATCAAAGCTAACCACGTTTTTCCGTATTATTATCCCCGCAGCACGCCCGGCACTTCTTGTCAGCGCTCTTTACGCTTTTGTGGCAACGGTGAAAACCATCGGGGCAGTGATATTCGTCATCACGCCGGGGACCAAACTGCTTTCCATTGATGTTTTTGAGGCAGTTGTTAAAGGGGGTATAGGTAACGCTGCTTCCCTGTCAGTGGTCATGCTGCTTCTTTCAGCGATGGGTATGGGTATGATTTTTCTCCTGAACCGGAGGGGGGCAGGCGAAAGATGGCTAAAGCCTGGTCTGGTTTATGATGTTCACGGCAGCTAAAAATACGGCACTATTATCGGGGAAGGTTTTATGGCAGCAAAGGCGGAGGACACAAATAGTTTGACTCCAGTCTATCTGGAGCTTAGAAATATCAGCAAGGGCTTCGGTGGCCAGAAGGTGCTGCGCAACCTTTCGTTGGGGATTAAAAAAGGTGAGCTATGCTGTCTGCTTGGCCCTTCCGGCTGTGGGAAAACCACATTACTCAGAATTATTGACGGGCTGCTTCCCCCTGATGGCGGGCATCTTTATCTGATGGGGAATGACATTACCCCCCTCCCGCCGCAAAAGCGGAACATCGGGCTGGTATTCCAGAACTATGCCCTTTTCCCACACATGAATGTCTCTGATAACATTGCCTATGGGCTGCACCGACGGAAAATAACATTCAAGGCGATTAAATCCAGAGTAGATGGAGCGTTAAAGCTGGTACAGCTTGAGGGGTACGGAGACCGCCGTATCCATGAGCTTTCCGGCGGACAACAGCAAAGGGTGGCACTGGCACGCTCTCTGGTAATTGAGCCGGAGCTGCTCCTGCTTGATGAGCCTCTTTCCAATCTGGACGCACGGCTGCGTGCCGATGTTCGTGATGAGATACGGCGTATCCAGCAGTCGCTTGGCATCACCACCATTTACGTGACTCACGACCAGGAAGAGGCAATGGGTATCTCTGACCGCATCGTGGTTATGAATCGAGGGAAGATAGAGCAAGTGGGTTCGCCGAGGGAAATCTACGAAAAGCCGGCAAGCCGGTTTGTCGCTGATTTTATCGGCCGTATGAATTTTATCCCCGGCAAGGTTATCGGGACGAAGCTAATGCTTTTTGGTCGGATATTTGATTTACCTTATGGTAACTGGCGGGACGGGATTGAAGTTGTTTGCGCCATCCGCCCGGAGAAACTGAGACTTGAGAAGAATGATGGTGGACAGGTCACAGGAACGGTGACCGATGTTGTCTATCTGGGTGCGACGGTACGCTACTATCTTGCCACAGACGGAAGCGATGGCACGGGGCAGCGTCTTCTGGTGGAGGTACCGGCGGAACAAGCCATTGCTTTATCTGGAGAGAAGGTTAGCATCAGGTTAGAAAGCAAAGATCTGCACCTCCTCGGCGCTACTTAAGGAAACGAGAAAATCTTGCTACCCCGTATAGATTGGTAGTTGGTATCTCAGTTAGAGTGCCCCCAAAAAGGAGCCCAATTGTAATACCAGACTGAAGCTAGTTTGTACAACCCACGGATTACAGAGATGATAAAA
The DNA here is from genome assembly GCA_043818655.1 of Chloroflexota bacterium. Taxonomy (GTDB): domain Bacteria; phylum Chloroflexota; class Dehalococcoidia; order Dehalococcoidales; family JAZDNC01; genus JBDRFO01. The sequence goes on along the minus strand of JBDRFO010000212.1, from coordinate 4,810 downwards.
AACACACCGCGGAGCGATTAACAAACTATACTGACAAATGTGTCTTTAAATATCTCCCCTTTCTATGTCCTGCTTCATCAGTCTGATAAGTTCGGTGTGGTACCATTCCAGGAATTTATCCTTCTTTTCTTTGGGCCATTCGTAAAAACCTCTGCCGGTCTCCATGCCAAGTTCTCCCCGTTCCACATGCTCCCTGATTGGTTTCCACGTCTGACTACCCCTTGATTTCAAACCGACCAGGTCTTGACGCTTGAAATAACCCGTATAACCCATACGGCGGCCAAAGCCAAATGTGATGACGTTATCAATCACCTCTGGTGTGCCCAGCCCCTCCTCAACCAGCTTCTGACACTCCCGTGCGATGACTCCCTGAATGCGGTTCTGGATATAGCGCGGGGAGTCTCTGGGTATCACGATGACCATCTTGCGCATTTTCCTCAGCATATCGGCAACAAAGGGCACCAGCTTCGGGTCGGTCTTATCACAGGGACAAACCTCAACCATCGGGGCAAAGTGGGGTGGTTGGGTATAGTGGGTCGCCAGGATCCGCTCCTGGTGTTTTGCCTTTGAGGCGATAGCGGTGACACTGAGCCCTGAGGTATCGGTAGCAAGGATTACCGGAGGCGGGCAGATTTCATCCAGTTTGGCAAAGATGTCCTGTTTCAGAGGAAGGTCTTCCCGCACCGATTCGACAACCATGTCAGCACCTTTGGCGGCATCAGCAATGTCAGTGGTCGGCCTGATTCGGCTGTAGGTTGCCTTTGCTACGTCACGGGTTATGAGGCCGGTTTTTTCCATTAAATCCAGGGCTTCTTTTGCCCGTTGCATTGCTTCTTCACTGCTGGCTTTTCTCGTATTAGAAAAGCTGACGTTATACCCGAAGCGAGCGTATTCAACCCCAATTCCGAAGCCCATTAACCCGGCACCGATAACAGCTACATTCTGCACTTTTCTTTCCATGGCATTCTCCTTTCTTGTAGAAGGTTTTTTCAGGCTTTGATTGTAAACGATACTTTATGTGGCGGCCCTTGTCAACAAAATGAGAATTTAAGTTCGACTAATATGTCGTAGACAAGGCGTGGCCGAATTCCAGAAGGTCTCAGGGGCGCAGCGAAAAGACAAGGAGAATAAGAGAGTGAGCGCAAAAGCTCAATGCTTTAGCGGTGAGCCAGCAGCGTATTGACGAGAATATGTTCACTGAATTAAACTAGAGTCATCAGGAGGAATGGGGGTAATGCCTGATCCTATTGAATCTTCCTCTGGGGGAACGTGTGTCATGTCTGTCGATTGGGGAAAGATCCATCACTTTGTGCTGGATGCTGTGTCACCTGAGGAGTTGAAAGATTCCATTGTCTATTGTGACGAACAGGTGTTACCGGCGAATACAGAAATTGAGATCGACGGACAAAAGGTCGCAATGCCTTCGACTGGGGTGGTTGCTTTTGTTGACCTTGAACCACGGGCAAATTGGGGGCATGCTTGCCGCTATTTGTTGGTCAACATTGAAACTGGTGAAATCCGTGCCGTAGATGCTCAATTCCCTCCGTTTTTTCGTGGATACCCGGATACGCTGCGGGTGATTATGCGCTATGGTGCTCCCCCTCTTCACGATCGGGACTTCGATGTTTACCGATAAGTAGCTCCCAGGTTTGGAGGGTAGCATCTACTATCAGTATTGGACAGACACAGGCGGATGTTAAGAATAAAATTAGAGGAGGCTACTTATGAACATCAGGGCTGACGTACTCACCAAGATTAGAGAGCAATCATTGAGGCGGTTGAATGTCAGCGAAATTAAAAAGAGGAATATATATATCGATACCGAACGGTTACCGGCCGGCAAGGTTCTTGCCGCTGGTCACCAAAAAATTGAATTGCCCAGGGATACGGCTTTAGTTTTTGAGGACCTTGCTCCGCAATACAACTGGGGACATCCTTGTCGCTCTATCCTTTGCGACCCCGACACCGGGGATCCTTATGACTCAGTAAACTCTGAATTTCCGCCAGATTGGAAGGAACATCGTCAGTCTCTCCAGGTATTTCATGAGCCGGTAAAGCAGATCAACTGGGTGAAAGAGAAACTCAAGAGGCCTGCGGTAGTCAGTGGACTCACCAATACATTGACCAACGCTCTTGGTACGAGGTATGCTGTGCTGTTCTCAGGGGATTCGAACAATCGCCATGTCAATGATATGGAGTTCCTGTACCGGACGCTGATTGATGTCTACGGGTTCAACGCTGCCAATATATATGTTATCAACCACGATGGAACTATAAATTATTGGGGAGGGCCACAACCGGTTGGAAACTGGCCGGGCGACAACACCGCCTACCGAATGGTGGTCAATGGGAGTGGGACCAAGGCCGCCTTTGAGAATGTTCTCGATACCCTCAAAACAACCCTGAAGCTTGAGGACCTGCTTTTTATTCACATGAACAATCATGGCGGACACGATGGGACGGAGTCTTATCTTTGCACTTACTCTGGAGATGATTATCTGGCTTCGGATTTCGCTGCCAAGCTGGCTACTTTACCCAAAATCGCCACCTTAGCCGTAATGATGGAGCAGTGCCATTCCGGAGGCTTTGTCAGCCCAATTATCAATAATACTCCAGCGATTGCCACACACGTAGCTGCAGCATGTGAAGAGCTTAAGAGTTCCATAGGAGGTGCTGACTTCGATCCGTACGCCCTTGATTGGATCGCAGGAGTCACCGGGTCGTATGCTGATGGCTCGGGTCTCCATCTCGTTGTAGACAGCAATGGGGATGGGCGGATTTCAATGAGCGAGGCCTTCACCTACGCTGATGCCGACAAAGACCCCTACGATACGCCGGTCAGCGATGAGAAGCCTGCTGGATATGGAGATCACATTTTCTTAGGGCTGCCGGCGCATGATCTTTATATCCGAGACAATCTAGATGATACTGGTCAAGAACCTCTTCCCGCAGGCGGTATCTCAACCAGTCCTGATGTCATTGTGTACAATCAGCAGTTACTGGATCCCCAGGGTACGCTCGGCACAACTGCTGCCATGGCACAGGCAAACCTGGGCGAGTCCGTCGAGAAAGGTCAGGATAACTTCATCTATCTGCGTGTTCAGAATCGGGGTGAGAATGCTTGCGCGGGAACGGCAACCGTCTATTGGTGCCCGGTTTCTACCTTTCCCACACCTGGTAGCTGGAACTTGATTAACGTGACACCGGTAACGGTACCCTCCGTATCACCTGGTGAAGTAAAAATTGTTGGCCCCGTGGTTTGGTCACAGGCGCAAATTCCCGAAACCGGTCATTACTGCTTTGTTGCTCTACTTAACAGCGGTGATGACCCTGCTCCAGATCCGGCAACGATTTCTTCCATTAGCGACTTCTACGAATTTATTCGGTCCAGTAACAATGCTACCTGGAAAAATTTTAATGTTATTGACATGTTCGCAAATGCAACAAACTCATTTAATTTCCATGTTCAGGGCTGGCCCCGAAAGGCTTACGACTCAGACTTGGTAATTGATATTCATGAGCTGCCTGCTCCAACCGAGGTACGCCTGCGCATTCTTAGACGATTGACTGAAGGAGTTACTCTTGATGGATTAGAGCTTGAAGAGGCTTCCGCTTTGTACATGCGTTATCGTATTACGGCATCAAACCAGGCGACTATTCGTGACATGCCGCTCAAGCCCAGCGATGACTCTCAGGCAACTCTAGAATTCACCCTGCCTGAAAAAACAACGGACGGTGCATACTATGTTTCCGTTGCACAACGTATTGGTGGCCAGGAGATGGGTCGTGTAACCCAAATGATCGTAATCGGCGATCATCCCTTTGTCGCCAACCGGAACTCTAGTAGTCGCGAATTACATCGAAACAGCTGCATCTGGGTCAGCCAGATAGCCCCACATAATAAGGTGGCATATACTCACCTCGAAAAGGCATTGAAGCATGGCTATGACGGCTGCGCCTACTGCCTACCGGAGCATAACACCGGATAGCGAGTAATGTGGAGCTATTTACCGAATTCATAAGTAGGTGAAGGGGCTTGTGGTGGTCAGATGCTATTGTTTAGCCCACAGGGGGGGCTGTCGTTTGACTTTCATCGGGGATTCTTCTCCGATGAAAGGTGCAATTGCGCAATTTTACAAAAGGGCGACTTGTTCAATCAAGCTGAGTTGAGAAGATGCAAATAAATGCCACACTATACATTATCGAGAGATACCAATGCTACTGATTATGCACGAATATAGCCTGTTTCTATCACCACTGTGAGGGAAAGTATAATGAAGATAGCGATTATTAACGGGAATCCAGATGTAACCAATAATTCATTCGAAGACTACCTAAAAAAACTGTCTGATATATTGAAGCTTTACAAACATGAAATAATCGTTCTTCAATTGAGGGATATGAATATAAGGTATTGTACAGGTTGCTGGGATTGCTGGGTAAAAACTCCGGGGAAATGCGTTGCGGCGGATGATTCACGCGATGTATGCCGTGAATTTATAAACGCTGCTTTTGTGCTCTTTGCGTCACCCATTATCATGGGATTTACCAGTGCCCTGCTAAAAAAAGCACATGATAAGTTAATTCCATTAATCCTTCCTTATTTTGAACTCGTTCAGGGTGAAGTTCACCATGTAGCAAGGTATGACAAATACCCTTTGATGGGGCTTCTGCTTGAAAAAAATAAAGATACTGACGAAGAAGATATAAAAATTATCTCAGATATTTACAGACGAGACGCTATTAATTTCAAGACATTATTTTGCTTTACCGGGATTACCGATGCTCCTGTTGAGGAGGTAGCGAATGA
>JBDRFO010000211.1:0-2402 GCA_043818655.1 Chloroflexota bacterium | reverse complement strand
AGGGGTTATCTAAAGGTGGTGAGGTCAATAAACACTCTCAGACGGCACTCTCACCGATATGCTATAGTTAAAATAGTATGCAAAAACAGTGGCATAATCTCAGCTCTGAAGAAGTTTTGCGAGCGCTTAATTCCAGGCGCTCCGGGCTCACTGAAGCCGAGGCTAAGGCACAGTTGCTCCAGTACGGTCCCAACGAACTCAGGGGCAAGAAGAAAACCCCGCCAATTCTGGTTTTCTTCCGGCAGTTTCTCAGTCCTCTTATCTACGTGCTTCTCGTTGCGGTCATCATCTCCGCTGTTGTCGAGCATTTCATTGATGCCGGCGTAATAATGGGGGTGCTCTTACTCAATGCCGTTATCGGCTTTGTACAGGAAACCCGGGCGGAGAAAGCTATGGAGGCTCTCATCCAGATGGCGGCGCCCAGAGCGAGGGTAAGACGAGACGGTAAGGTAAAACTGATGCCAGCCAGAGAAATGGTGCCGGGCGATATCTTGCTCCTTGAGACCGGGGACAAGGTGCCAGCTGATGCCAGGCTTCTTGAGGTTTCTAACTTAAAAGTGAATGAAGCCATGCTGACCGGCGAATCAATGCCGGTAGATAAGCACACCGAAACCCTGCGTGAAGAAGTACCTGTGGCGGAAAGAAAGAACCTGGTCTATATGGGTACTATCATCACCTATGGCAGAGCTACCGCTATGGCAGTGCAGACCGGCATGTCCACTGAGATTGGTAAAATTGCCACGGCGATTCAGGAAATAAAACCGGAAAAGACGCCCCTCCAGAAGAATATCAGCAAGCTAAGCCGGGTTATCGTTATCCTTTTCCTGGGAGTCTGTTCCCTTCTGGTAATTGTCGGCGTGCTCAGGGGGTTAGGATGGTTGGAAATGTTCTTACTGGCCGTCGCGGCGGCCGTTTCCGCCATACCGGAAGGGTTACCGGCGGTGGTCACGGTGGTTCTGGCGATGGGCATGCGGATAATGGCGCATCGCAACGCTATCATTCGTAAGTTGGTCGCGGTAGAGACCCTGGGGTCGGCTACGGTCATTTGCTCTGATAAAACCGGGACTCTGACCTTAAACGAGATGACGGTGCAGCGACTCTATGTTAATGGTCAGTGGATTGAGGTAACTGGTGAAGGCTATCTGCCGCAGGGGGAATTTCGGCGGGATGGGCAGATAGTAAATCCAGAAAGCGAACCGTCACTGATTTTGCTCTTGAGGGTAGGCGCTCTTTGTAATGACGCTCTGCTGACCGGAGAAGACAGTGAGTGCTGTGATATCTTCGGAGACCCGACTGAAGGCGCTTTACTGGTGGCGGCGGCTAAGGCGGGGATGAATAAGGAAAAACTGGAGAGAACTTTTCCGCGCCTGGATGAGATTCCTTTCCAGAGTGAAAAGCAGTATATGGCGACCCTTCACCCTCGCGATGGTGGGGGAAGAGTGGTCTATGTCAAGGGGGCAGCGGAAAGGCTCCTCTCTTTGAGCAGGTATTTCATTAGGGGGGATGAAGTTGTTCCCCTGTCGGAAGCCGACGTCCAGACCATTTTGCAGGCTAACATTACTATGGCTAAAGAGGCAATGAGGGTCATCGCGGCTGCCTATGTTGACCTTCCCCGTGATTTTGAGGAGCTGAAAGACCATGACCTCAGGGGCAACCTGGTCTTTGTCGGTCTGGCAGGGATGGCTGACCCGCCTCGTGAGGAGACTAAAGAGGCAGTAAGGTTGTGTCAGCAGGCTGGCATTAAAGTAGTGATGATTACCGGTGACCACAAGGTGACGGCTGAGTCTATTGCTCAAAGGCTAAACTTGCCTCCGGGGGAAGCCATAACCGGTGCCGAGCTTCAGGAGATGAGCGATGAGGCATTGTCCAGACGGATAGAGAATATCTCCGTTTTTGCCCGGATTGAACCACTACACAAGCTGAGAATAGTTAATGCTCTCAAGAGCCATGGGCATGTTGTCGCCATGACCGGTGATGGGGTTAATGATGCTCCGGCACTAAAAGCCGCTAATATCGGTATCGCTATGGGTATCACCGGGACGGATGTCGCCAAGGAAAGCTCTGATATGATACTGGCTGATGATAATTTCAGCTCAGTAGTGGCGGCAGTAGATGAAGGCAGAGCTATTTTCAACCGGCTGCGCAATGTCCTCTTTTTCCTGCTGAGCACTAGCCTTGGGGAGCTATTGGCACTGATTCTCACCGTCCTCTTCGTGGGCAAAGCGCCGTTGCTGGCAGTACAGATTATCTGGGTTAACCTTGTTACGGATACCGCGTTGGCTGTACCCCTGGGACTTGAGCCCAAAGTTGGCGATGAACTCAGGCAGCCTCCCCGCCACCCCAAAGTAGGTCTCATTTTTCCCGGGTTGCTTCTTCGTATTGGCTTTCTGGCGGCGATGATG
>JBDRFO010000210.1:0-7300 GCA_043818655.1 Chloroflexota bacterium | reverse complement strand
GACCTGCCCCCAATAGCGATACCACTTCTTAAATCGTTACCATAGTTAAAATAGTCTCAGGAGCTGGCGGACGATAGTTCTTGGCACTATGCGGACGTACCTGATTATATTCTTTTCTCCACCGCTCTATCAATACCTTAGCTTCCTTAAGTGTGGTAAATTCTGCATGGACCATTAAAAATAGTGCTGACATAATACTGACCAGGATAATGTGTAGAGGGCGACATTGAAAATCAAAGTTGTGGTCCTTGACGCGATGGGGGTATTGTATTCCATCTGATGCTAACCATGACCGCTTTTTTTCGTTATTTATATTGACAGAGAAAAAAGGAGGCACGACGTGAAAAAGAAATGGGTGATGATATTTTCCCTGCTGGGGATAATGTTAGCTGTGGGTGCCTGCTCGTCAGTGCAGAATCCGGCGGCGGCAAAAGAGGTATTGCTGGAGGTCACGATTGATGAATTTATGGCGGAAAAGAATATCAGCCGGCAGGTTGAGGTTGCCAGGGGCGGCACACTGACGGTGCTTCTGGGTTCCAACCCCTCGACAGGCTTCCAGTGGTCAGAGCAGGCAGAGATTACCGATCGGGCGGTACTGATGCCGGGGGTTCACCGGTACGTGGCTCCTGAAGAAAATGGGGGCACCCCGCTTCCGGGTGCTGCCGGCAAGGAGGAGTGGACTTTCTACGCCCTCGATAAAGGGACAACCGATGTATCAATGGATTACAGCCGCTCATGGGAGGGTGGGGAAAAAGATGAGTGGACGTTTAAGCTTACGGTGGTGGTAAGGTAGGTGGGGGGAATCATGAAGAAGCGATTGGGGGTAGTGCCCGCATTATTTTCTTTCCTTCTTGCTGTCCTCCTGTTTGCCGGGTGTGCCGCGCCGCAAAGCGAGGGGGTTTCGATTTATCTCACCAGCCGGGAGATACCGGTTGCCGCCATGCCGATGCAAAGCCATGTGGAAATCGCGGCTCAGCCCACGGTTGCCCCTGATGAAATCATCTCTTACAAGAGGGAAACGCACGAAATCGAGCTGACGCCATCTGCCTACGAGCGCATCACTGAGATGGATGTTCCGGTAAGCGGCAGGTCTTTTGTGGTCTGTGTCAATCGCAGTCCAATCTACTGGGGTGCGTTCTGGACGCCGCTTTCCTCCTTGTCTTTTGACGGCATCGTGATTATGAAGCCCTTAGCGCTGGAAAGAAATGACCATATCATCCGGCTCGAAGCCGGCTACCCTTCACCGCAGTTCTTCACGGGGGAGGATACCAGGCTGAACGCACAGGTGATGCAAGCCTTAGAGCAGGCAGGGAAACTGAAATAAACCCTGCGGCAAGCTGCGATTGCAGACTTGTGCCATCCTGCTCTTGCCCTTTAGCTTACACGACAGTAGATGGCTGTTTTTATCTTGTTGGCTCCTCTAGCGGTTTAGGATTTGACCGAAGAAAAAACATATTCCACATAATAACCCAATACCCAGTAAAATAATTGGTGTAGCCAATGGAATGATAAACACAATGATTAAGCGCCAGTCTCTTGATTGGCTGATTTTGTTTAGCATTGACCGCTTACTTAGATTTTTGTCCAAAGGCGACAACAATTTGTAATTCATCAAGACTTTTATAGACACAGGTAAGACGGAAAAAAAGACTAGCAGTAAGGCTAATATTATTGACGATATAAAGAAAAGTAAAGCTATTGAAGATAGAAGAAAATTTAATACCGATTTATTTAAAAAGTAGGCGATAAAAGTGGAAATAAAAGAAACCAATGCAAACAATATAGCCCAATAGACCCATGCAAGTTCAAACCCTACAGTGAACGCATTTTCACAGTTGTGCTTACGTTCTATGGCAGTTGTAGTTAATAACTGAGCCCATACGAGAAGAATAGCCACTAATATGCCAGCGGCAGTAAGCATGAATGTGGGCTTATCTCCCATTATTTACCCCTTTCCCCCTTGACTTATTCCAGTAAGGCAAACGGCATTTCGGGCATTGTTTTGGCTTGCGTGGTATTCGTGGTATCCAGACATGCCCGCAACGTGTGCGGGTCAGCCCGGGCAGTTCAATACCCTGATTCCTGCCTATATTGCATGGTTATACTATATGTTGTCAATACCCTTTGATAAACCGCTGGCTAAACCGCCCGAGCGTCTTTCTCCCGCTGTCCCCAGAATGAGACAAGGAAGACAATGCTGATTACCATCACGGCAACGGCAACGATGTTAAAGGCAAAGGCAAACTTGGAGATGCCTTCCGGCGCATGGTCAAGCAGGTAGCCGACCAGCGGCATCAGCAGCGCGCCGGTTTCCATGTTGCCGAAGTAATAGAAACCCAGGACTGTTGAGCGGCGCTTCAGCGGCGTATTGCTGGCAATATAGCCTTCTGATGCCGGGTTACGCATGGGGCCGATCATGCCGAGTAGAATCAGCAGGGCAAAAATGGGGATGCCGTAAGGGGCATAGTTCATCAGGAAGATAATCGGGCCGGCGCAAAGACCGGCAATCAGGATGACCGGCATCTGCCCGACCCGATCCGCAAAATACCCGCCGAGCGGGCTTGCCCAGAGACCCGAAGAGAAGATCAGCGACAGCAGACCTGCCGCCACTGTCCGATCAATACCGTATTTGTAAACCAGGAAAAGCGGGGTAAAAGAAACCGTGACCATCGTGAAGGCGTGTGCTAAGGTAACCAGCAGGATGAAAAAAATTATCCGTCGCAGGCTGGTGTGTGCCGCATCGGCTTCTACGGCAACACTCTCCTTCGCCTCAATCCTTATGGCACGGCGGGCGCTGTTCTGACGTCCGAGGATAATGAAGAAGATCACGCCAAAGATGAGCATTGGTATCGCCAGACCGATATACGATGCACGCCAGCCCCAGACGGCAGCAATCGCACCACCGACAAGCGGTGACAGGAAATGGCTGGCACTACCGCCGATCATGTGGAAACCAAGCGCCTTACTGCGGTTTTTCGGCTCGGTTGCCGCCATGACCAGCGGTGGGGCGGACGGATGATAACCGCCACCGATTATTCCCATCACAATCAGGGCAAAAAGCAGCATGATGTAGTTCGTGGAAAGCCCGACCAGAACACCGGCAATCGCCACACCGATAATGCTGATTGTAATCATAATCCGCGCCCCGATGTGGTCGGTAAGCCAGCCGGCGGGCAGTTGCGATAGGCCGTAAGAAATGCTGAATGCCGAGATGACGAAGCCAGCCTGCGTATAATCCAGATTGAACTCATCCTGGATGAACGGCAGCAGCGGTGTCGTCAGGGCGTTCACCAGGTGATGCGCGAAATGAGCGATGACGAAAAGAAGAATCGAGCTTGAGAAAAAGAGACGGATTCCCGAACGTCCGGTTGCAGGTACTTTGGTTTCCAAATTTAAACTCCTGTTGTCCTGTTTTTTGGCATACCCGTTCCTGATACAGGTAAAGATGATAACCCTTTTCCCCATCAATAACAAATTATCCCTCGGTCATCCGGGGGCATACGCAGCATTTATTCCCTGATACCGGCAATGTTTGCGCTATCTTTCTTGCGGGGAAACCTGCTTTCAGGCAGCGATACCCCTCAGCCTGGTGCATTGACAAAAGGGCGCCAGCAGCATAAAGTATCGCATGAATACACTCGAACCATCGGACGAGCGTGTATTGTGCTACTTCGCTGTCATTGTGCGGAGCGGCAGCGACAAAGCAATGACAGAATGAGTGTTGGGGCTTGCCTCGTCGCCTCTCAGAGTAACAATTGAAACCAGCCAAAAACGAACGGAACCATCAGACATGACGGTTAAGATATATCCTCCGCAAAGATACTTCCAGATGCGTAAGTCATAAAAGATAAAAAACGGAGAAAGCAGAGCGGTAAAAATGACAGAAAAAAAAATGGTGATTACCGAGCCGATCGACAGCTACGGAATTGAGCTGTTAAAGAGGGAGGCAAACGTTGTCTATCTGCCTGAACTCCCCGACCGCAGCCTTGCGGAAGAGATTAAAGATGCCCACGCGATTATCGTCAGGGTCGTCAGGCTCGATAGCACCCTCATCGAACCGTGCCGGAATCTGCTCGTTATCGCCAAGCACGGCGTCGGCTACGATAACATTGATGTTGCCGCCGCAACCCGAAAAAAGATTCCGGTGATCAATGCGCCCGAAGCGAACATAGAGTCGGTCGCCGAGCATAACATCGGGCTGATGCTCTCCCTTGCCAAGAACATCTGCACCACCAACCGCGCCCTCAGGCATGATACCTTCCGGAGACGGGAAGACTATCCCTGTGTTGAGCTGGCGGGGAAAAAGCTCGGCATCATCGGACTGGGCAGAACCGGCGTCAGGACGGCGGATAAGTGCCAGCGTGCTTTCAACATGAAGATCATGGCTTACTCTCCCACCAGCCCTGCGGAAAGGTTCACGCAACTGGGTTGCGCTAGGGTGGAAAAGCTTGATGACCTGCTTGGCGAGGCGGATTTCATCGTGCTGTGTGTCCCGCTGACCCTGAAAACAGCCAGCATGATCGGTGCCCGCGAGCTGGGCATGATGAAGTCTCAAGCCTTCCTGATTAACAGTTCCAGGGGCGGGGTCGTTGACGAAGACGCCCTGTATCACGCCCTCTGTGAGGGAAAGATTGCCGGTGCCGCCATGGATGTCTTCGCAAAAGAACCGGCGACATCCGCCAATCCGCTTCTCAGCCTGGACAATTTTATCGCCACGCCGCACGTTGCCGGCTCGACGGCAGAATCAATGCGGCGGGTCGCCATCAGCGTCGCCGAGGACATCCTCAGCATATTCGCCGGGAAAATGCCCCGGTATCCGGTCAATCCGGAGGTGTACCGCAAATGACCACGATTGAGCCGAATCTAAATGGTGACACTCTCCCCCAGTCCCGGCACATTGACATCAGCAAATCCCATCTCTTCCAGGTCCCGGGCAAAGGATGCGGAGGCTTCTTTTTCCCCGTGGACAACAAATATCTTCCGCCATTTCCCTTTGCCCGCCCAGCGGAGCAGGTCATTACGGTCGGCATGAGAGGAAAACTCGTCAAAGACAACCACATTGCTCTTCAGGGGGTATTTCTCGCCGAAAATAGACACAACCTCCTGTTTCTCGGCAATCCGGCGTCCCAGCGTATTCTCCGCCTGCCAGCCGACGATTAAGACCGTGTTCCGTGCGCTCCCGATGTTATTTTTGAGGTGGTGCAGGATCCGACCGCTTTCTGCCATCCCGGAGCAGGCGATAATGATCATCGGGCCATCCATAAAATTCAGCTTTTTTGATTCATCACTGGTGCGGGTGTAATGCAGGTGGCGGAAACCAAAGGGGTCTTCCACCGTCTGCATCAGCTCTCTGGTGGCATCGTCAAAACACTCCGGGTGGAGACGGAAGACATCGGTGGCATCAATGGCAAGAGGGCTATCGACATAAACCGGAATGTCAGGAATTTCCTTTGCCAGCTTGAGCAGGTGCAGGTTATAAATCAGGTCCTGTGTCCGCTCCAGGGCAAAGGACGGAACAATCACTTTACCCTGATGGGCGACCGTTTCGTTGATCACAGCGGCAAGCTTCTTCTTTGACTCATTGATGTCCCCGTGCAAACGATTGCCGTAGGTGCTTTCGATGATGAGCACATCAGCGCCACTGATGTATTCGGGGTTACGGATGATGGGCATATTTTCCCTGCCCAGGTCTCCCGTGAAGCAGACGGACAGCTTTCTCCCTTCATCACTTATGTCCAGCATCGTGATGGCTGACCCCAGGATATGACCGGCATCGCGGAATAACGCCCTGACCCCGGGGGAAACGTTAAAGGGACGATTGTAGCTGTGGCCTTCGATCAGCTCAAGGGTTGGCGGAATATCTCTCGCTGTGTAAAGAGGCTCCACCGGCGGCTCGCCATGCCGGGCGCGCACCTTGCTGGCAAATGCAGCATCACTCTCATGAATTTTGGCGGAATCATTCAGCATAACGCTCGCCAGGTCAGCCGTTGCCAGCGTGCAGTGGATATCCCCCCCGAAGCCCTGCTTCACCAGGTTCGGGGCATTCCCGATATGGTCAATGTGGGCATGGGACAGGATAAGGGCTTCCAGATTTTGCGGGTCAAAGGAAAAGTTAAGGTTCTTTTCGTAGGTATCACGGCGGCGTCCCTGGAAGAGGCCGCAGTCAAGAAGTACGCTCCTGCCATTAACACTGATGAGATGCCTGCTACCGGTAACACCCTGCACGCCGCCATGGAATGAGATTTTAATCATTACACTGCCTTTCGTCCGGTAATCAACTGTTTGAGATACCAGTTTTTCACAATTTCCACCACATCAGCCGGGTCGTCACTCAGCCGGAGCAGGCTGAGGTCTGATTCGGAGATGTAGCCTGAACCAAGGCTGCACCTCTGTAGCCAGTCAAGTAATCCCTGCCAGTAGCCAGAATTGAACAGGATTACCGGAAAGGGCTTCACCTTACCGGTCTGAATCAGGACCAGCACCTCGGAGAGCTCATCCATTGTGCCCAGCCCGCCGGGCATAAAGACAAAGGCGGTGGCGTACTTTACCAGCATGACCTTACGCACAAAAAAGTGGTTAAAGGTCAGGGAGAGCGTGGTATAGGCATTAAACACCTGCTCGTGAGGAAGCTCAATATTGAGACCAATCGATCTGGTGCCCGCGTCATTTGCCCCGAGATTGGCTGCCTCCATCACCCCGGGACCACCCCCGGTGATAACCGAGAAGCCCTCCTTGCCCAGAAGGTAGGCAATACGGCGCGTTTTCTCATAGTCCTCATGCTCCGGCTTCATCCTGGATGAGCCAAAGATCGTCACGGCCGGTTCCACACCGGTCAGCCGGTCAAAACCCTCCACAAACTCACCAAGGATACGGAAGAGACGCCAGGACTCCTCTTTGACCAGATCGTTTATCTCAAATCGCTCCATAACTCCCTCCGCCTCAAGTTATCAGCGGAATACTATCACACACAGATGCTTACTGTCTATTGATAGCTTCATTTTTAGTTCTGCTCAATCATGGTTGGCAAGTGGGTTTTCGCTATCTTAAATTCATATCAAGACAAACCGGGATTGAAAAAAGATATCCTGAGATAGGGCACATAACATGCTATGATTCGGGGAAGCCGGTCTTTGGATAGCCTGTAGCTTTTTAGATTTTACTGCATCTTGGTTGTTTTACTTTACTATTTGTGATTCTTAAGCTAATGCCTAACACAATGTGCAAGTTCTTGAATTTGACGAACTCACTGGTAAAGTCCGCCAAAAGGGAATAATAGCACGACTGTCATTGCGAGCGCAGC
>JBDRFO010000209.1:0-3014 GCA_043818655.1 Chloroflexota bacterium | reverse complement strand
GCCGCCACCTACCTGCGGGGGGTCCCCTTTATCCAGCTACCGACCACACTGCTGTCCCAGGTGGACAGCAGTACCGGCGGCAAGGTTGCCGTTGACCACGGGCAGATCAAAAACAGGATCGGGGCATTCTACCAGCCGCGGCTGGTGCTCTCGGACATCAGCACGTTTAAGACACTCCCGCAAAGGGAGTTCTCCAGCGGTCTGGCCGAGCTGATCAAAGCAGCCGTGATCAACGACCGGGAGCTTTTCGCTCTCCTTGAGAAGAACATCGCAAAAATAACGGGGCTTGATGAGGAGATGCTCTCCGAAGTCGTCGCGCGCGCCATCAGAATCAAGGCGGATTATGTCGAAAAAGACGAGCGGGATACCGGTCTCCGGAATGTCCTGAACCTGGGGCACACCATCGGACACGCTGTCGAATCAATCTCGGACTTCAAGATAAAGCATGGGGAAGCGGTTGCCATCGGCATGATTGCGGCAGGGAAAATATCCTGCAAAATGGGGCTTTTCCCCGCAGAAGAGCTGTCCCGAATGAGAAATCTCCTTGTTCAAGCTGGACTTCCGGTCACCATGCCGGCGATGGACAAAGAAAAGCTCCTCCAGGTAATGGGACAGGACAAAAAGGTCAGGGCGGGGAAGCTGCGTTTCATACTGCCCCGTACGATCGGCGATGTCTTCATCACCGACGAGGTAAACCCTTCCCTGATAGATGAGGTGCTGGTTGAAAATGGAAAGACCTAAAATCTGCGCGGTTATCGTTAATAGCCACCCCGGCATCAGTGATGCGGTCCTGCCCCTCATTGACCTCTTTGAGGTGCGCATTGACCTCATCGGTGACGGCTGGCAGGAGGTTGTCAAGAACCTGAAAAAACCGTGGCTCGCCTGCAACCGGAGCCAGATTGACGGCGGCAAGGGAGAAAAAAATGAGGAAGCGAGGATAGCGAAGCTTCTTGAGGCATCTCAACTTGGGGCAAGCATTGTTGACCTGGAGCTGAGTGCCGAAAACCTGAACTCTACTGTCCCTGAGATTAAAAAGAAGGCACAGTGCCTTATCTCGTACCATAACTGGCAGAAAACACCGCCGATTGCCGCTTTAAAAGAGATTGTCGCCAGACAGGTGGCTGCTGGGGCGGATATCTGCAAGGTGGTTACCACGGCCGGGGGCTTTGAGGATAACCTGACCGTCTTAAGGCTTATCCGCGAATCCCCGAAAACAAGGGTGGTCTCCATCGCCATGGGGGCAGCGGGAACCATCAGCCGCATCTTATCCCCTGTTTCCGGCGGCTATTTTACCTACGCATCCCTGGAACGCGGCGGGGAGTCGGCACCCGGTCAGGTAACCGCCGCGGAACTCCGGGAAATCTATGCCTTAACAGGTGCAGGATGAGCCAGCAGGTATCGGGTAAAACCAGGATTTGCGGTCTCATCGGTGACCCTGTAGAGCACACCATGTCACCACTGATACAGAATGCCGCCTTCCGGGAAAGCGGGCTGGACTATATCTACCTTGCCTTTCACGTCAAAGGGGATGAACTCTCGCAGGCAATCGCGGGCATGCGGGCACTAGACATCGCGGGACTCAACGTTACCATACCGCACAAGGTGGCGGTAATGAAATATCTGGATAAGCTCGACCCCCTCGCCAGGATGATCGGCTCGGTGAACACTATCGTCAATGAAGACGGCATTTTAACCGGCTACAACACCGACGCCCCCGGTTTCCTCCGTCCCCTGCAGGACGGAGGAATTGAGCCGAAGGGGAAAAGGGTTGTCATCATGGGGGCGGGCGGGGCAGCAAGGGCAATCGCCTTTATCCTTGCCGGGCAGGACGCAGTGCTGACCATGCTCAACAGGACACCGGAAAAAGCGCGTGTCATTGGCGACAGGATAAAGGAAACACTGGGGAAAGAAATGAGTGTGCTTGAGCTTAATCCGGGAAACCTGAGAGATGCCACCCACAGGGCTGACATTCTGGTCAACACCACCAGTATCGGGATGAGCCCCGATACCGGCAAGACACTGGTTGGCAGAGAACTGCTCAGACCCGGTCTCGTTGTCTATGATATCGTCTACAACCCGATTGAGACCAGGCTCCTAAGAGAAGCAAGGGAAGCCGGGGCAAGGACTCTGGATGGCGCCCACATGCTGGCATGGCAGGGTGCCCTGGCTTTTGAGAAATGGACACACCGTACGGCTCCCATTGACCTGATGATCAAAAAGGTGACAGGGGTGTTAGAAGGTCATGAAAACTAATATCGTTCTTATCGGTTTCATGGGGGCAGGCAAGACTGCCGTGGGGAAAACCCTTGCCGACAGGCTCGGGCGAAAACTTGTGGAGATGGACAGGCTGATTGCCGAGTGGGCAAGCAAGCCCATCACAAAGATATTTGAAGAGGACGGCGAGATAGCCTTCCGTGAACTGGAGATCGAGGTAGCCAGAGAGGTGGCGCGAGGCAGAAACATGGTCGTCGCCTGCGGCGGCGGCATTGTCCTCAACAAGATTAATATTGACCGTCTCAAGGAGAACGGCAGGGTGGTCTACCTCAGGGCAACACCGGAGGCAATCCTGAAGCGCATTGCGGGCAGCAACGACCGACCGCTCCTTGACACACCGGACAGGACATTAAAAATCAGGGAGCTTATGGTTTTCCGCAAGCCTTTTTACGAGAGGGCGGCTGATATCAGGGTCAACACCACAAATTTTAGCATCGATAATGTTGCCGAGAAAATAATAAGAAAGCTGGGCGAAGATGAAAGTTTCTGTTTCTAAAAGCAAGGTTTCCGGCAGGATTACCGCACCCTCTTCAAAAAGCTACACCATCCGGGGGGTAATCTGTGCTTCCCTGGCAAAAGGGGTGAGTGAGATTCTATCACCTTTAGCCTCTGATGATACCGATGCTGCGATGGATGTCATGTCGAACATCGGCATCAGGATCGAGCAGACGGACGGCTTATGGAGGGTTCACGGGGGTAACTTTGTCAATCTCGGTCGTGACCTTTTCTGCCGTGAGTCA
>JBDRFO010000208.1:0-3481 GCA_043818655.1 Chloroflexota bacterium | reverse complement strand
TGCAGGGGATGATTTGTGTTGATATGACGTATTAGCGAATAATAAAATACGTAATCCGGGAAGGAATGTCAAAGGGTAAAATAATACGAGGCATAATACAAACTTCAATAATACACCACTATCTACTCTTTGTCAAGAGAATGCTTACTTCGGTTCTGCCTAATTAGAGTAAAGTGAAATATGTTGCCGCAGCTTCTTTCGCACGATACAGAACAACAAAGATAGCCTTTTTCATCTTGTTTCCGGGTAGCTACCTGGGATATGGTGAATACTATTCTCGGCTTAAGTTTCTGGCAAGGTTTTTTAATATGGCGAGGATACTGATCGTGATACGCTGGACCTCTACCGGCTCAAGGGCTAGTGTCTGGGCGACCAGGGGATCAAGAGCCCCGCTGCCTCTATAGTTTGGAGTAGTTTCGGCGATTCCGGGATAGCGGGGAGAAAGGTAACCGGCGAGGGTAAAAAGCTCATCCTCGCCAAAACCAAGGGGTTTAGCGATTTTTCTGAGAATCTGGCCCGATGGGAAGCGTTCACTCCTCTCGATACGTCCTAAGTGCGATGCGGATACACCTGACGCTTCCGCCAGTTCCTGCAGGGTCAGTGGTATGGTAATTCTCTGTTGCTTGATGAGCTGTCCAAGATTTATCGGCCTGTCATGCATACAGCGAGATTATAGATTGTCAAATGGCACGTTGTCAAATGACAGTAACCAGGGATTTTTTCTCTTATGCTTGTTTACATTTGTTTTTATTTTCTGACCTTCTCACTATTGTGATACTCAGAAAATCAATTTCTGGATAGTTTATAATCTGGTTGGGGGCAATGACATATGAATCCTTCGGCAATAATGACGTTGTGCGATTATACAAGACCCAGCGGGTCAATATTTACCGTCCAGCCGGAGGGTATGGGTATCTGCGAGAGGAAAGATGGTATCTTACTACCCCTCAGAATAAGCTGCCAGCGAAAGCGACCCCTGAGCTGCGGAAGATATGCCGGAGCAGGCCCGATGATACTGATGTCCGTAGTTCCTCTTGTGTCTTTCTCCTGAGTAAGACGACGTTTCATCCGCGCTGCCGCTTCCCGACAGATGTCGTTGTTTGTCTGGCTGCAGGTGAGGCAGGCGAGCTGGCTCAAAGGGGGATTGTGCAATCTGCGGCGGTAGTCCATCTCCTGATGGTAAAAGAGTCTGTAGTCATGCCGGGAAGCGGCCTGTACGGCATAGTTGGCAGGAGAGTATGTCTGGATAATGACCTTGCCGCCCTGTGTCCCTCTTCCCGCCCGCCCCGCGACCTGGCTTAGAAGCTGAAAGGTTCTTTCCACTGCCCGGAAATCAGGCAGGTTAAGACCGGAGTCAGCGCTCACGGCGCCCACCAGGGTGACACCGGGCAGGTCCAATCCGCTGGCGACCATTTGTGTCCCGACCAGGATATCGGCTTCATGGTCACGGAATTTGCCGGCGATTGTCTCGTGAGAATGCTTCTCTTTCGTTGTGTCACTGTCCCAGCGCAGCAGCCTGGCTTCGGGAAAGATGCTGTTTACCTCGTGCTCCAGCTTCTCGCTGCCGGCACCGAGGAAATTGAGACGGCGGCTCCGGCACCGGGGACAGGCATCGGGGACGGGTAGATGGTAGTTGCACTGGTGGCAGACAAGGGCTTCCTCCGTGGCGTGATAGCTCAGGGCTACCTGGCAACGACGGCAGCGCAGCACCATGCCGCAGCGGCGGCACTGGATGAAGGTAGCCGCCCCCCGCCGGTTGAGGAATAAAATCACCTGTTCTTTGCGGGACAAAGCCTCCTGAATCTCCCGTGTGAGAAAACGGCTGAGGAGACTCCTGTTTCCTGCCTTCAGTTCCTCCCGCATATCCACAATATGCACCTGTGGCAGGGGGGATCCTTCATGGGGGCTGACGCGTTCCGGGAGCGACAGCAGACGGTAATGCCCCTTCTGTGCGTGGTAATACGTGCTGACATCCGGTGTGGCGCTGCCCAGGATGACGGCAGAACGGGTTAGCCCCGCAAGCTTGATGGCGGCATCCCGTGCGTGATAATACGGCGGCCTGTCCTGCTGCTTGTAGCTCCATTCATGCTCTTCATCAATGACGATCAGACCCAGTTCCGGCTGGGGGGCGAAAAGGGCGCTCCTCGGCCCGATGACAACGTCAGCCCCGGCGTTCCTTATCCGCCGCCACTCGTCATACTGCTCGCCCAGGGAAAGCCTGCTGTGGAGAAGCGCTACCCTGCCGGGAAAACGTGCCGCAAAGCGCTCAATAATCTGGGGCGTCAGCGAAATTTCCGGCACCAGAACAATGCCTCTCTTCCCCAGTTTTACCGCCTCAGAGAGGGCCTGGAGGTAGATTTCCGTTTTTCCGCTCCCGGTAACACCGTGCAGCAGGAAGATGTCCGGCGAAGAAGCCCCGTCTTTTATCCTCTGGAGGCTGGTCTTGATTGAGTCCAGGGCACATTGCTGGGCATCAGTGAGGGTAAGCGGGCGGGATGGGGTGATATCACGGTAAGAGACCGGTTCCCTTTTTGTCTCAATCTCCTGCAGGGTAATCAAGCCTTTTTTAACAAGCATATTGAGCACATTTCTGTCACAGCCGGTTCTCTCTCTTGCTTCTGTCCAGGCGATGAGTCCTTTTTGTTGTGCCATGAAGCCAAGAAGGGTTGCCTGTTTTGCCGCTCGTCTCCTGGTGAGAGCAGTGATGGCATCAGAAACCGCCCCAGCGTCAACAGAGAGCTTGAGGAAGAGTTCCCGTTTCGGTTTTACCCTTACTGGTTCGGGACGGTAGTTTCGGGTGATGAGACCCAGCCTCGCCATCTGGGCGATGGCAGCCTGTGCCGCTTTTTTCCCCAGTGCTCTCTCAAACGCGTTCAAGGGGACTTCGCGCTTTTTCAGCATCTCCAGGATGAGGCTTTGTCCCCCGTTAAGGGAAGACAGGTCATGTTTTTCAATGTCATTGGAAGCAGAAATATAGGTCAGGGTTTTCCGCTCAAATCCCGGCGGCAGCATGAGTGCCACGGCGTCAGAAAGGGACGAAAGGTAATGGTTTTGAAGCCATCGGGCAAGGGCGACATGCTCCGGGGACAATAAAGGCCGGGTGTCAATGACCCCGGCGATTTCTCTTGTTTCTGCGACAGCAGGGGTATCGGTTAGCTCAATGACGATGCCCTGTAGCAGCTTCCTGCCGAAGGGCACCCATACCGCCTGACCGACAGATACGCCAAGCCCTGACGGAATAGCATAGCTGAAGGTCTGGTTTCTTGTGGCAGGGGAACTAACGCAGACCTCAGCATATCCCATCCCTCACTCCATCTGAAAATATTATGCTGGCTGGGGGTTGACTGCCTCAGCTTCCTGTGCGGGAGCTGTCTTTTTCGGCGGCTCTTTCAGTCGTCTTTCCTTGAGGCGGGATGCCTTTTCGCTGATGCCGCGCATGTAGTAGAGCTTGGCGCGGCGAACCTTACCGTGGCGGAGGACA
>JBDRFO010000207.1:0-2215 GCA_043818655.1 Chloroflexota bacterium | reverse complement strand
AATAGCCAGAATACAGGCAGCATCCCCGATTTCATGGATAGAGTTGGTCATAGCTCCGCTGCCGAAGGCTGTGGCCAGACCGGCCACGGTAGGAGAATGTCAGAGGCGGGCACAGTGGTCAATATTATTGGTGCCCAGTACCGCCCGGCATAATTTCTGGGCAACATAATTGTCCTCATTAGTTGCTTTGGCTGAAGCGATTACGGCTAACTCATCTGCCTGATAACCAGCCAGCCGGCTGGCAACTAGCTCCAGAGCCTCATCCCAGGTTGACTCAACAAACTTTCCGTCCCGCTTCACCAGGGGAGCAGTCAGGCGCTCAGAATGATGCACAAATTCCTGAATGCCAAAACGGCCCTTGACACAGGCTTGCCCCCGGTTTACCTCGTTCTCTGCCTGGGGCAGAACTTCAATAATCTTACCTTCTCTAAGCTGTAGCTTTAGCTGACAGCCGACGCCACAGTAAGGGCAGGTGGTAAGCACTTCACTCTCTGCTGTCGGGCCCAACCACTTTCGGTTGCGTTCCATCAGCGCCCCGGTAGGACAAACATCAACACAGGCCCCGCAGAACTGGCACCCCGATTCCTGTAGCGACCGACTGAAAGCAGTCCCCACCAGAGTCTGGCTGCCCCGGTAGGTAAAAGCCAGTACCCCGGCGCCCCTTACCTCCTGGCAGACTCTGACACACCGCCCGCAAAGAATACACAGGTTGTAATCCCGGTCGAAGAAGGGGTCTTTGTTATATGCAGGTTGTTCCTTAAAAGTACGGGGTAAAGTTATCCCCTTTGCCCCGATATGGTTAGCCACCTTCTGTAACTCGCAACGCCCATCGGCAGAGCAAATGAGACATATGTGGCGGCTCTCGCTAAGGATGAGTTCCAGAACGCCCCGCCGAAACTCTTGAAGCTGTTCTGTGTCCGTCTTCACTACCATACCGTCATTGGCCGGTATCGTGCAGGCTGTGGGAAAGCCCCGCACATTC
The DNA here is from genome assembly GCA_043818655.1 of Chloroflexota bacterium. GTDB lineage: Bacteria > Chloroflexota > Dehalococcoidia > Dehalococcoidales > JAZDNC01 > JBDRFO01. The sequence continues at coordinate 1,233 of JBDRFO010000207.1, read as the reverse complement.
TCAATCTCCACCACGCATAGGCGACAGCCCCCGAAAGAAGCTAGATAGGGATGGTAACAGAGTGTCGGGATGTATATCCCGGCCTCATTAGCCACCTCCAGCACTGTCATTCCCTCGCTGCCTTCAACCTGTTGGTCATTAATCGTCAAAGTAATTTTATTCATTTGCTACTACCTGAAAAAAGTATTGAGTCATTCCAGATCAAGTTATTCTCAAGAAACAAGGGTAAAAGTCTCCTGTTTAGATTCCGGCTTTTTCTCCGGCGGTAATGGCGGCGGCGAAATTTCACACCTGAGGTGACACTGGAGACACCGGTCCGCCTCTTCGAATCCTTCAGTTTGGCCGTAGCCCAGCTCCACTACGTTAAAATTATTCTTCCGTTCTTCCACAGGCAAGCTCGGTACCGCTACCCGTTGTTTATCACCAAAACCTTCCCGCTGTCCCAGAAAAAGACTGCCAATTTCCGGGTCAACCAGAGTTTCTTCTATTTCTCCATTGCCCCCGAGATACTTATCCATTGAGATGGCTGCTTGCCTGCCGGCGGCGATTGCCTGGATTACTGAGGTAGTACCCGTCACCGCATCACCAGCAGCAAAAATGCCCTCTTTACCAGTGGCTAATGTATCTGCATTAATCGCTACAAATCGCCCTCTGACAGTCTGGATTTCGCTGACTTCCTTAATCAGTTCAAGCTCAGGTATCTGCCCGACAGCGAAGACGACCGTGTCCGCCGGCAGGATATGTTCTGAGCCGGCGACAACATTAACCTGAAGCCTGCCCGTGGCATCAAAATTAAACGAGCTGACATCATGGCATTCAACCCCGGCAACATGTCCGTTACCATCATCGACTATCCTGATATAGGTATGGGAACAATGAACCATAATACCCTCTGCGTCACCCTCTTCAATCTCATCAGGGGAAGCCAGCATGCCGCCATCAGGCTCCAGACAGGCGAGCCTGACTTCTTTAGCGCCTAATCTCAGGCTGGTACGAGCGCAATCATAGGCAACATTACCACCCCCCAGCACCACCACTCTTTCCCCTATGTTGACTTCATTGCCCAGACGCGCATCCCTCAGCAAAGAGGTATTGATCAACACTCCTTCAAGGTCAGACCCGGGAAGAGGCAGCTTCATTCCCTGGTGAGCGCCAACTGCCAGCATGGTGGCATCGTACCCCTGCTCCAGGAGTTTTTCCAGAGATTCAACTTTAGTGTTTGTCTTAATCTCA
>JBDRFO010000206.1:0-9340 GCA_043818655.1 Chloroflexota bacterium | reverse complement strand
ATCTGAAGGTACCTGACGGCATCATAGGCAAGCTTGAGGAGCTAAAAAACTTCCCGCCAAATAAGGTTGTTATTCTGACGACAGGAAGCCAGGGCGAACCCACATCGGCACTGGTGCGCATCACCAACCGGGACTACCGCCAGCTGCATATTATCCCCGGTGATACGGTTGTCATCTCGGCATCGCCCATTCCCGGCAACGAATCGCTGATTAACCGGATTATCGACAGCCTGTTTAAGCAGGGGGCGCAGGTGCTTTACAGCAGGATCTCCCAGGTTCATGTTCACGGGCACGGTAGCCAGGAGGAGCTGAAGCTGCTCCTGAATCTTGTGAAGCCAAGGTTTTTCATGCCCATCCATGGCGAGTACCGCCAGTTGAGCATCCATGCCCAGCTTGCCAGGTCGGTCGGTATTCCCAAAGAAAATACATTTGTCATGGAGGACGGTGATGTCCTTGACCTAAGCCGGCGCAGCGGTAGGGTAACACGCAAGATTTCCTTGAGTAACGTGTATGTGGATGGGCTATCTGTCGGGGATGTGGGTAATATTGTGCTTCGCAACCGGAGGATGTTATCCCGTGACGGTATCGTTGTTGTTATCGTTGCGGTTGATCAGCAAAAAGGTACGCTCATCGGGCGTCCTGATATTGTTTCCAGGGGATTTGTTGATAACCGTGAGTCCGGTGACATGATTGAGAAAAGTCGTGATGTTCTTGTTCACGCCCTTGACCACAGTACCAGCAGCTCGGCAGACATGAATTTTATCACCACGAAAGTAAGGGATATCCTGAATAAATACTATTACGAACAGACAAAGAGACATCCCATGATTCTCCCCTTTTTGGTAAAAGTATAGCCGACGAAACAATTATTCTGCGAGGAGGAAATGGCGAGTCGCAAAGAGGTCAGGAAGAAAGGGGATAGCAAGCTGCTAGATGGCAAACCACCGCGGCGGGGGTTTTCCCGGGCACTTTTTTCGCTGCCACCGCTGCTGGTGCTCATCTTTATCGCTGTTATTTTTGCACTGGTAATCATACAAGGGGATGCGCTTAGCTTCTGGATTCTCAGCGCGGTCAGTATCACGTGGGGTGTGTTCGGGTGGGGTCTCGCTCTCGCCATTTTTGCCGCCGGTGTTCTTATCGGTATCCCGAAAAGAAATGGGCCGATGGTGTTCATCCGCCGGTGGTATCGCTGGCTTGGCTTTTTAACACTTGTCGGTGCTTCCTGGGGGATACTGGGGCTGGCCGGCTGGGGCGGCAGTATCGGTCTTGCGATCGGCGGTTGTCAGGATACGTTTGGCCTCATTCGTATCATGGGGCTAATCATTGCCGGCGCTGTTTTGATGGCTCCCGGCACTACCCTTTCGGCGATAAGAAGTTTCATCCTGCTGGTTCGCCAGACTGGTCTCAGGACGAGGATTATCCTGCTTGCCTCATGTGTTGTTGCCGTGTTCGCGGGGTTACTGTTCTGGATACTTCCCTCGATGCTCCCCTGGGAGACGGACATCACGCCGCGCATCTGGGAGATATTCGGCTGGGGGTTGCCCCTGATTGTCGTCACCATTGTGCTTGCTGCGGTCATCATGTTCCGGCGGGAGCTATCCGGCTTGCTGCACAGATGGAAGCTGCGGAACTGGAATGTATGGGTGGGCGGGCTTGTGCTGATGTTTGCCGTCTGGGGACTCCTGGCAATCTTCGCACTCGGCGGTATCATTGGTGATGGTATCATTGGCTACCCGTCGCCTGTGGCAACAGGACTATTCCGTATTTTAGGATTGGTGCTGCTTGGTGTTATCCTGCTGATTCCCCGGTTAATTTTCCGGGCGATATGCGCTCCGGTTAAGTGGCTGCGGAATGTGCTCAGGAGGAAAAGGGTATCTCCTCCTTCTCCCGGAAGTGGGAAAGGGTTGCTCTCCGGGGCGCAAAAAGCTGCTGCCCCGTCCGGCACAGGGGGGCAAAAAAAGATAGTGCCTGTCACTGCCGAGTCGGTCTCGTCTCCGGGAAAGGATGAGGTCGTTTCATCGCAGGAAGCTGTCCCGGCGATCCGCCCCACCCGGACACAGCAAGAGCTGAAACAGGTGGCGCAGGATGTCTGGGGAAAATACGGGGAGACATCGGAATCTATCTTTAGTGAAGGCTGGCGTTTACCGCCTATTGCACTCCTGGACGAGCTGCCTGAGATTGATCTTACCGAAGGGGACAACAAAAGCCGCGCCCGGCTTATTGAAGAGGCGATTGCCAGCTACGGTGTCGAGGCAAAGGTCGTCCAGATAAACGCCGGTCCGACGGTCACCCAGTTCGGTGTCGAGCCGGGATGGGTGCGCAAGGTAAGGGAAATAAAAGAAAAAGACCGTGATGGCAACACCAGGATAAGAACGGAGGAGGTATCCCGGACGAGGGTCAAGGTGGAACGCATAACCTCTCTGGCCAATGACCTGGCCCTTGCCCTGGCGGCACCAAGCATTCGTATTGAAGCCCCGGTGCCCGGCAAATCGGTGGTTGGCATTGAAGTGCCTAACACCGTATCCGGGGTGGTCAGCCTCAGGAGTGTCATTGAGTCCGGCAATTTTCAGAAGATGAAGGGACGCTCCAAGCTTGCGCTGGCTTTAGGGAAAGGCGCTGGTGGTGAGGGTGTGGCAGGTGACCTGGTAAAGATGCCGCATCTGCTGATTGCCGGTGCTACCGGCAGCGGCAAGACGGTTTGTCTGAATGCCATTATCTGCTGTCTGCTGTCGCATGCGACACCTTACGATGTTCGTTTTATCATGATTGATCCGAAGAGGGTAGAGCTGACCCCGTTTAACGGCATACCCCATATGGCGACGCCGGTCGTTGTGGATACCGAAAAGGCTTTGGGCACCCTTCGCTGGCTGAGCCAGGAAATGGACAACCGCTACAAAATCATGGCAAAGACCGGTGTCCGGAATATTGAAAGCTACAACAAAAGCAGAACGGGCAGCGAGAAAATGCCGTATCTGGTGCTGGTGATTGATGAGCTGGCCGATTTGATGATGACCGGTTTTGAGGAGGTAGAGCATATTCTCTGCCGTCTGGCACAGCTGGCGCGGGCAATCGGTATCCATCTGGTGGTTGCCACGCAGCGCCCATCGGTTGATGTGATTACCGGGCTGATTAAGGCAAACTTCCCCACCCGTATCAGTTTTGCCGTGACCTCACAGGTGGACTCCCGGACCATTATTGATATGGTCGGTGCCGAAAAGCTGCTGGGCAGGGGCGATATGCTTTATCTGCCTACCGATGCGGCGAAACCGAAACGTCTCCAGGGTTGTTTTGTCTCTGATGCGGAGACAGAGAGGCTTGTTTACTTCTGGGGCAGTCAAAAAGATGCCGAGACTGTTTCCCTGAATGTTGAGAACATTAAAAAACCTGTCATTACCGGTGCAACGACAGGATTACCGGACGATCCGCTCGTGGAGAACGCGCGCCAGCTGGCAGAGGAACACGGTAATATCTCTGCTTCCTACTTACAGCGCCAGCTTCACATTGGTTATAACCGTGCCGCTCGTCTTATGGAGATGCTTACCGAGGAGAATAAAGAGGCAGAGGACGACGGAGAAACAGGGAAGACATAGACGATGACCAGTCAAAGAAGAGCATACAGATGTCCTGTTTGTGACGATTGTTTCTCAGATCTGCATGCGATTGCGCGTCATATCGCCCTCAAAGGAGATGACAAGCATATTTCCTGGAGGGTAGCGCATCAGTTCCCGGAAAAAGTGACGATGAAAGATCGGGCGGTTATCATGCAACTAAAAATGGAAATGTTCAGGGATATCTCCCAGGTAATCGGAGAACCAACAAAAGAGACGTGAGTATCCTCACTGACACATGCGATCGCTGTCATGATTGCTCTCACTGTTCGGTGAAATAGCTGACGGTGTTGGTGACCGGGAATCCGGCTCAAGCCCTTGAGTACGCAACGATGACAGCGAAGATTGTTAACTGTAAATCGTAGTTATCGTTTCTGACATGCTAAATTAGATATGGAAAAAGGTTCTGGTATTCTGTCCCAGAATCATCTTCTTTTCGTCTTCTGTCAATGCTAAGCTCTTTATCCGTTCGATGTCTGGTTTCGGGTTAATCCACGGAAAATCTGAGCCAAACATAACCCTGTGTGCGCCAATCTCTCTTATCATCTTTACCGCCTGCGCGTCTGTAAGCCAGGTAAATTTGGGAACGAAAGGGGCTGCAGATAGAGCGATAGCAGTATCAAAGAAGGTGTTCTCAGTGAAGGTCTTCGCCAGTTTTATCGCCTCATTCTAGAAACCACCGCCCATGTGTGCCAGAACTACCTTTAGTCTCGGGAAAGCCTCAAGCACATCATAGAACAGGTCGGGATGAGCGTAGTTGGGTAAAGCTTCAGTCATCATCTTGCCGGAGTGAAAAATTACGGGCAGCTTCTTCTCCTCACATTTCTGGTAGATAGGCCACATCGCTCTGTCGTTGACGTAAAATTCCTGTGCTACCGGGTGAAGTTTTACCGCTCTAGCACCCCATCTCAGCTTATGCTCAATCTCCTGAGCCGGATTTCTTTTCATCCCTTTGTCCAATCCGATAGCAGGGATTAGCTCAGGATGCTTCTTTGCGTAGGCACAGACAAAGAAATTACCACTTATCAGCCAGTTCATGGCGCTCTTGCTTGCCGCCGCCTGATTTAGAATGACAGCTTTTGATATACCTGATTCCTGCATTACCACCGCTAACTCATCAGGACTCCCCGTACAGTAGTAAGGCGTACCGTAGGTTTCTTTTACGCCCTCCAAAACATGCCTGCCCACCTCTTTTCTGGGGAATAAATGGACATGGCTATCTACAATCTCTATTTCTTCCAGGGACACCATTTTTCACTTCTTCCTCTTGCCCTTGGGGATGCGCAGGCGTTTTAGTATTGCGTTCTGATATATCACAGCAAGGCTCTTGCCGTGCTTTTTCATCCGTTCCCGCTTTTTCTTGAGACGTCTTTCACGGCGCACCTGCCTTGCCTCGATCTCATCATGACTTTCGTTAATCACGCAGCCCTTTCCTCAACTCAACAATGTGGTCACGAAGCATGGCAGCCTCTTCAAACTCAAGGCTCTGCGCTGCCTTCTTCATCTGTGCCTCAAGGTCTTTGATGAGGCGGGTGACATCACTCCGGTCAGCCGGCACACCGGTGTAGGGCGACTGCTTTTCGGCAACCACCTTTATCCGCTCGGTAATATCCTTGATTACCTTTCTTATCCCCTGCGGTGTGATGTGATGCTCCAGGTTGTATTCTTCCTGAATCTGACGGCGCCGGTTTATCTCGTTGATGGCTCTGGTCATGGAGCCGGTGATATTATCGGCGTACATGATGACATGACCGCCAATATGGCGGGCGGCGCGTCCCATCGTCTGGATCAGCGCCTGCTCGGACCTCAGGTAGCCTTCCTTGTCAGCGTCCAGGATGGCGACCAGGCTGACCTCGGGCAGGTCAAGCCCCTCACGGAGCAGATTGATGCCAACAATCACATCATAAATGCCGAGGCGCAGGTCGCGCAATATCTCCACCCTTTCCAGTGTTTGAATATCGGAGTGGAGGTAGTGGGTTTTCACATCCATCTCAATGAGATAGTCGGCAAGCTCCTCTGCCATCTTCTTGGTCAGTGTTGTCACCAGGCAGCGTTCACCCCTGTCCGCGCGGGACTTTACCTGGTCGAGCAGGTCGTCAATCTGCCCCCTCGTTGGCTTGACCTCGATGGTCGGCTCAAGCAACCCGGTCGGACGCACCAGTTGCTCGACCACCTGCTGGCTCTCGTGGTACTCGTAGTCGGCCGGTGTTGCCGAGACATAGACCACCTGGTTGACGTGCTGGTTGAACTCCGAGAAGCTCAGCGGGCGGTTGTCCCGCGCCGAGGGGAGACGGAAGCCGTACTCAATCAGCGTGTTCTTGCGGGCGAGGTCGCCGTGGTACATGCCCCGTATCTGGGGCAGGCTCATGTGGGATTCGTCAATGATAATCAGGTAGTCTTTCGGGAAGTAGTCAAGGAGTGTCCACGGGGGACTGCCCGGCGGTCTTCCGGAGAGGTGGCGGGCGTAGTTCTCCACGCCGCTGCAGTAGCCGACCTCCGCCAGCATCTCCATGTCGTAGTTGGTGCGCGCTTTGAGGCGGGCTGCCTCAAGAAGCTTGCCCTGTTTCTGGAGTTCTTTTAGGCGTGCCATTAATTCTTCTTTGATCGTCTCAAGCGCCCGCATCAGCTTGTCACGGGAGGTAACAAAGTGCTTGGCGGGGTAGATGTTAACCGTTTCCAGTTCGTTCAAAAGCTCACCCGTCAGGGGGTCAATCTCGATAATGCGCTCAATCTCATCACCGAAGAACTCAAACCGGAGCGCCAGCTCCTCGTAGGCAGGCTGTATCTCCAGGGTATCGCCGCGGATGCGGAATTTACCCCGGCTGAAGTCAATATCGTTCCGCTCGTACTGCATATCCACCAGCTTGCGGAGCAGTGTGTTTCTCTGGTAGCTGCCGCCGCGCTCAAGGTTCAGGACAAAGCGATGGTACTCCTCCGGGTCACCCAGACCGTAGATGCAGGAAACCGAGGCGACAATAAGGGTATCACGGCGTTCCATGACCGCACGGGTGGCGGCATGACGCAGCTTGTCAATCTCCTCGTTGATGTCCACCTCTTTCTCAATGTAGGTATCCGTGCGCGGGACGTAGGCCTCCGGCTGGTAGTAGTCATAGTAGCTGACAAAGTACTCCACCGCGTTATTGGGGAAGAACTCCTTGAACTCGCTGTAAAGCTGTGCCGCCAGCGTCTTGTTGTGGCTGATGACCAGCGTCGGTCGCTGCACGCGGGCGATGACATTCGCGATGGTGAATGTCTTGCCGCTGCCGGTGACACCAAGCAGTGTTTGCTGCCGGTAGTTCTTTTGGAGACCTTCAACCAGCCTGTCCACCGCCTGCGGCTGGTCACCGGTCGTCTTAAAATCTGAGACTACTTCAAATTCGGGCATGGTTAGATACTAGTATAGCTTCTGGGGAAGGGAAGGAGCAAATTTTGCGGGAGCTGTCATTGCGAGAAGCAGAGTGACGAAGCAATCCGTCTCGTCTCTCACAATCAGATTTTACGGATTGCTTCGCTGACGCTCGCAATGACAGATATAGTTCTGTGCCATGTGTTTATGAAATGCCCTTGGCAGCTATTCCTGTCCGGTTAGCTTCTTGAAGCGTGGGTCGTTCCTGATATTGTCAAAATCTTTATCCGTTCTCGCCTTTTCACGATACTTTTTGTCTTTGCCGATAGCCTTTTCTAAAAAGGCAAATGCATCATCAGGTTTCTTCCACAAAGAGTAGAGGCAAGCAATGTTATACAATGTACCAGCGTCATCAGGTCTGATTTTCAGCGAGCAGTTGTAGTCAGCCAGTGCCTCGGGGTATTTCTCCATCGTGCTGTAGGTATTGCCACGGTTATAAAGGGTATCAGGGTCATCAGGTCTGATTTCCAATGAGCGGTTGTAGTCAGCAAGGGCTTCAGGGTATTTCTCCATATCGTCATAAGTAGCACCACGATTGGTAAGGGTAGCAGGGTGGTCAGGTCTTAGTTCCAGTGAACGATTGTAGTCTTTGAGTGCTTCTTCGTATTTCCCCATATCGTCATACGTAACGCCACGATTGGTAAGGGTGTCAGGGTGGTCAGGTCTTAGTTTTAATGATAAATCATAAGCTTGTTTAGCTTCAAGATATTTGCCTTGATTATAGTAGAGGTTTCCTCTTAAGAAAGCAGTTCTAAAATCAGGTGCAAAGCCTAGATTTGACAAATTCTTTATGTTTTCTTCTAATTTTTCTATTCTTGCGTTTATCTCAGGCGGGATTACCTTCTTCTCATCTTTAACTGGGATTGTATCAAGTTTCACTTTCTCCATAGCTTCTTTGAATTGGCTGATTACGTCGTTAAACTGCTGTCTTAATTCCTCGGTAATTTTTGGGTCAAGTTTCTGTAAGCTTTCTGTAGGGGTAGCAGGGTGTAACGATGGCGGTAGTTTCCGTGCTAGTTCTTTTAACTGTTCTACAATGTCTATGTATTCTATGAAAGGTATGACCTCTATAGCTTTCAGGTCGGAGAAAAGGTCAAGTTCTTTATCATGTTCACATTTAAGCAAAATAATTGTTGGTTTGCCAAGGGCTATCATCACGCCCAATTCCAGTATGACATTCGGATTCTTTGAGGAAATATCCACTATGCCATACGAACATTCCTGAATCATTTCACAAATCTTGCATGTAAAAGCATAAGGCTGCTTTTCATCAAGGGCATTTCTAACTTGATACTCTTCGCCAAGAGAGAGACTTATCGCTTGTTCCCGCCGTTTTCTTTCCTCTGGTGGTTTCTCTGTTTCAGCGAGGAAAAAGGTTTTCTCTTGTATCGTGATAGATTTGTTGCAGGATTCATTAGTTAATGGGCACCTTATCATCTGTCCCATACATCACCTTCTGTAAAACTAGCTCTTCCTGGCAAAGTATTAAAGCATCAGCTTACTTTATCACCTTTTATGCTTTTGTCAAATTCCTTAAAACTCCTCCTCTATCTGCGCCCAGATGAGGGCAGCAAGATGCTTTCCGGGTGGTCTCCCTGTGTGGGCGTCGGAGCGAAAATATGCCTTTGCCACCTCAGCCCAGACCGGCCCGTATTTTTCCCGGAGGCGCGCAACGCAAAAGATGCAGTATCCTGTCCAGAAATCAACGGTGCTTGTCGGCGGGTCGTCCATTTCCTTAACACAGGCGGCATATTCCGGGTCAATCTGCTCAATTCTTTTAATGGTCTCATCACCGGGAAGGGCATAGACGCTCATACAGCGCTCATGGGCCTCCAGCAGTTCGGCAACCGCCCTGTTTATCTCATCGCTCATTATTTCTCCTTGACGCATTACTCCCGGCAAAATACTGAAGCGCCTGCTTTATCTTCTCTTCCAGGCTTGAGTCCGAAGACGGCAGGCTGGCGGCAGCACGGGAGGCTTCATTGACCGAATAACCGAGGGAGACAAGTGCCGCCACGACATCACTTTGCCCCTGTGCTGAGCTTGCCAGAGGAACGCCCACCAGGTCGCTATTGATTTTGTCCTTTAGCTCCAGCACAAGACGCTCGGATGTCTTTTTCCCGATCCCCGGTATCCGCTGCAGGAGGGCGGCATCACCTGAGGCAATCGCTGTGGTCAGCTGCTCTGCATTCATGGTGGAGAGCATGACGAGCGCCAGCTTTGGCCCCAGACCGGAGACGGTAATCAGTGTCTCGAAAAGCCGTAGCTCATCCAGGGTGACAAAGCCGTACAGGCTGAGGTTGTCCTCCCTGACATGGAGATGGGT
>JBDRFO010000205.1:0-11664 GCA_043818655.1 Chloroflexota bacterium | reverse complement strand
GGCAAAATTTTTTGCAGAGATGATGAAAGGGTATGGTGTAACCCACCTCTTCCTTGTGCCATCAATGCTTAACGAAAGCATGATTGACATGGAGAATTTCGGCATAGCGCGCATTCTGACGCACGGTGAGAAGGCGGCTGCTTACATGGCCGATGGATACGCCCGGGCTTCTCACCGGCCTAGTGTCTGCCTGGCACAGTCGGTCGGGGCGGTAAATATGGCTACTGGGCTTCAGGATGCCTATCTTGGGCTTTCCCCAGTTATTTGTATCACGGGGCTGAGGGCGTTAACCCAGAGACACCGCCACGCCTACCAGGAGATTGAACACACCGCCCTTTTTGATGCCATCACCAAGTTCAATGTTAATGTGGAGATTGTGGAGCAGTTCCCCATGCTTTTACGGCAGGCATTCCGCGAGGCAACCTCTGGTGCCCCTGGCCCGGTGCATCTTGACCTTCAGGGAACAGGGGGACAGATAATTGCCGCAGGAGAAGCCAACCTTGAGGTAATAGTTGAGGAAAGGTTCTCCCGTGTTCCCGCTTTCCGCCCTGAACCAGAATTGGAGGTGGTGCAGGAGGCAGCGAAAGCCCTTGCCTCATCTGAGAGACCCATTATCATGGCGGGTGGTGGGGTTGTTTTATCACAGGCAGAGAAGGAAGTGGTCAGGCTGGCCGATATGCTTTCCATCCCGGTTGTCACTTCCCTTAGTGGCAAGGGAACAATCCTTGGCAACCATCCCCTGGCCGTTGGGATTATGGGCTCATACTCCCGCTCCTGTGCCAATAAGGCGGTTGCCGAGGCAGATCTGGCACTCATTATCGGCAGCCATACCGGCAGTCAGATAACCAATGAATGGCGTCTGCCTCGCCAGAGCACACCCGTCATACAAATAGATATTGACCCCATCGAACTGGGAAGAAACTTTCCCAATAAAATTGCTGTCCTTGGCGATGCCAGGGCAACGCTTCAGAAGCTCATCGGAGCACTTGGTGGCTCAAAGCAAAAGAAGGCTTGGGTTTCCAGGGTGCAGCAGCTTGTTGCGGAGTGGCGCAGCGAGATAGCACCCATGTATAATTCCGATGCCTCGCCAGTCCGCCCGGAGCGAATCTGCAGAGAGCTGTCCGCTGTTCTTCCTGAGGATGCTTTGCTGGTGGCAGACACAAGCCATGCGGGGATATGGACGGGAACAATGGTGGATTTCAAATTCCCCGGGCAGGAGTATATCCGTTCGGCTGGAACGCTGGGGTGGGCTTTTTGCGCCGCCCTCGGTGCCAAATGCGCTTTGCCGAAGCGGCCAGTGATATGCTTTACCGGGGATGGGGGTTTCTGGTATCACATTGGGGAGTTGGAGACAGCCCGGCGCAATGGCATAAATACCGTAACGATAGTAAATAACAACAGCGCCCTGAACGCGACAAGACGAGGGGTAGAAAGACTTTACGCCGGAAAGGCTGGAGATTCCACCAAGCTGTGGCAGTTCTCGGATACAGATTTTGCCAAACTGGCTGAGGTTATGGGCTGTGTTGGCTTCAGAGTGACAAAGCCCTCAGAGCTAAGAGGAGCACTCAACGCGGCTCTCGCCTCCGATAGACCGGCTGTGGTTGATGTCGTCAGTGACATTGGCGGACTCTCAACCCCGGCGTGGAACTAGGCATCCCAGGAGCCTCATCTTTTCCCCGGTGCTGGTTTTTGTAACGCTTGTGACAGTAGTGGGGTTTTCCCGGAGATATGGGAAAAGAGGTACTTGGTATGAGTCGTGAGGATGCTCTCAACGTGTGGGGAGGGTAAATCGATAATTCATATTGCGACTCTTTTGACCTTGCTATGGGCGAAGAAGCCATGTCTTATGGCGACAAAAAGAGGAGAATCGGAATCGGGCCCGATTGATGCTTCTGAGAAAGAGAGAGAAGACTGATTCAGCCCCGAATGATCACTATAATACCGAATCCTCAAGGCTTTTCAATAAATCGCTCATGGTTTCGCTGAAAGTTTCATCTGCATATTCTGGCTTAATGTTTAATTAGAAAAGGGATTGGGAGGTAAGTCTCGCGGATCAATATCGAACAAGTTGCCTCCACTCTTATTGAGAACAAGACGGATAACCTGTAAACGCTGTTCCCGTCCTGGTTAAATATTTGCTTCTTAAAAACCGGTTGATACACGTTTCTCTCATTTATCTGTTGTGTTGGATAAGCCAGGTCATAACAGATGGAATGATCTTTTGAATTCTCTTTATTTCTTAACTAAGGATTGGAGGTTATACTTTTGTTTGATGAAATGGCAGGTGCCCTCAATTTGACAAAAGAAGTCATACGGAATACGGCTGGAGTAGATAAAAGGACAAGAATTGCTGATACCATGTAAACCACAAACCACCCTTGTTGGACGCTTTCTATATTGTTAAGGATTACCGTAGCGATACTGACACCCATGGTGCTGCCCAGTGAGCGGAACATCCCCCTTATCCCGGAGATGGTGGCAATCTTGTCGGGCATAAGTTCGAGACAGGCATTGTTTGAAGCTGGTGTGGCAGTACCTGATCCAAGTCCGCAAAGTCCGACGATACCGACAAGCAATACTACGACACTGATTTGAACTCCCCCAAAGGCAATTCCCTGCGGCTGTAAAGAGAGAAGAAGAAGGCCAGCCACGAGAGTTATTGTCCCGAACATAATGGGCTTAAAGTAACCCGTTCTGGTCATGATAAAGCTTGTTAGTCCCGAAGCAACAATCATGGTAACAGACCGGGGCGTCATCAGCAATCCACTTTGCAGCACCGACATTTTATAAACTGATACAGCGTAAAGGGGAATCAAGCTAAGAACACCCAAACCACCCATTCCATAAAAAAAATTGTACAGGTTGGCAGCCAAAAACGGTCCCCGGCTGAGTATACTCAAGTCTATAATCGGGGACTTGACCCGCCTTTCCCACCATAAAAAAGTGATAAAAAGGCCTATTGCCAGCGCACACAGCCCACCGACAAGCGCCCATGATATTCCCCCTACGCTGGATTTAAGCTGAGAAAGGCCAAGCATAAAAGAAAAAATGGAACTGAAAAGTAGCCCCGCCCCGAAGAGGTCAATACTCTTTTCACCGTTTCGGTCTTCTTTTTTTGGCAGAAGTAATACCGAAGCTAAAAGAACAATAGCCCCGAACGGCAGATTAAACCAGAACATATACCGCCAGCCAAAGGCCTGTACTATCCAACCACCGATATTAGGCCCAATGATCATCCCTATTGGGAAGACGCTGGAGAACAAACCAATATAACGCGGCCAGTCCTTTGGGAACTCGTCGTGCACAAGACTAGCTGCACAGGGCATTAAGCCCGCCGCCCCAAAAGCGGTAAAAATTCGTGAACCTATCAGGAAGTAGATATTGGAGGACAGGGCACAGAGAATTGAACCCCCTAAAAAAACTACCATATAAGCAATAAATGTTCTCTTACGCCCCAGCATATCGCTTATCTTACCCATCAGGGGCATGGCAACGGTATGGACCAGAGAAAATCCGGAAATTACCCACCCCGCCAGTATTAAAGTGGTATTCAGGTCTTTCATGATTGTTGACAGGGCAACAGAAGCCATAGAATTCGAGGTTGAGGTCAGTAATAATCCCATACAAACAGTGGCAAATATATAATATTTTTTCATCTACGTTAGATTTCTAATCACAGCTATTTTTACAGGACACGCATTATCGTGTTTTTTGTCTTTCTGCAATAAATTTGCGATGTTAAAAAGAAGTGGTTAGAGCCTTGGGATCCCTTTGTCTCCAGCCACCCTCATACTCGCGTGGTATCTAAAAAAGCAGCAATTAAACTCCTTAAAGTCGGCTGCCCGCGAGCGGTATTTGGACTTTTCTCTGTAAATAACTTAGCCGATGAAAAAGCACAAATCCTTTATGATGACTCGATAAATTCTAATTTTACCGAACGAAAAATGTCGAAGTTTTACCTATATATCTTTTATATCTTTGAAACTTTATCAGAAACTCTGGAATAACGAAAATATAAATACTTCAGGTTACCTGGAAACTTTTTCCTCGAATTCAGTCATATCACACACCCTATCTCCGGATACTGAGTTTCCGGATGAATTGTAATATCGTCAGTGGTCAGCGTTTTTTTGAGTCTCCCTGTCTCTTTGCGTTACACCGGCATGATGCCGTGCTTTTTGGAAGGTCTATCTTCTTTTTTGTTTCCCATCATGTGCAGGGCTTTTATCAGTGCCGGCCTTGTCTCCGCGGGGTCAATGACATCATCCACGTGCAGATTGGCGGCGGCAGCATAGGGATTGGTAAATTTCTCCCGGTACTCATCTATCTTCTGCTTCATCATTTCCTCAGGATTATCCGCCTTCTCCAGCTCTTTACGGTAGATAATCTCCGCCGCCCCTTCCGGACCCATCACCGCCAGCTCCGCGCCGGGCCAGCAAAGCACGGCATCCGCCCCCAGCCCCTTGCTGCACATGCCGATAAAAGCCCCGCCGTAGGCTTTTCTGATAATCACCGTAAGCTTTGCCACCGTGGCTTCGGAGTAGGCATAAAGCAACTTCGCACCGTGCCTGATAATACCCCCCCACTCCTGACCGGTTCCCGGCAGGTAGCCCGGCACATCAACAAACGTGACAAGCGGGATGTTGAAGGCATCACAGAACCGGACAAAACGTGCCGCCTTGTCCGAGGCATCAATATCCAGACACCCCGCTTTTGACATCGGCTGGTTGGCAATAATACCGACAGAACAGCCGTCCAGACGAGCAAAGCAGGTGATGATGTTGGTGGCAAAAGATGGGAAAAGCTCAAAGTAGTTTTCCTGTCCGTCTGCATTTATGTCAAATACCCGCCTGATGATCTGACGCATATCGTATGCCTGCCTGGGGTTTGCCGGCACGATGTCAAACAGGGATAAATCAGTGCGGTCAGCCTGGTCTGAGACAGAGGTTCTTCTCCCCTTCTCCCGGTTGCATGATGGCAGGTAGCCGAGTAGCTCCCGTACTGCCCCGAAGCAATCCATCTCACTATCTTCCGAGCGGCAGGCAAACCCCGCCTTGCGCTGGGTGACAGCCGCCCCGCCAAGCTCGTCTTCACTCACTTCCTGCCCCATCGTCGCTCTGACTACCTTCGGCCCGGTGATAAAGGCATGGCTCACCCCCTCCACCGTAAAGACAAAATCCATCAGGGCAGGCGAATACACCGCCCCCCCGGCGCACGGCCCAAGAATAAGACATATCTGCGGGACAACCCCGGAGGCCATGGTATTCCGGAAGAAAATCTTCCCGTAACCGGCAAGGGCATCAACCCCGTCCTGGATTCTTGCCCCACCGCAATCATTGATACCAATCAGAGGCAAACCGGCACGCATCGCGCTATCGATAAGACCAGCAATCTTGTCCGCATGTATCTCCGAAAGTGTCCCGCCCATGCTGGTAAAATCCTCAGAGAAGATAAATACCCCCCTGCCCTCTATCTCCCCATAACCTGTCACCACGCCGTCAGCCGCAATCTCTCCGTAGGAGACATTCCTGTTTTTGGCAAAGATGCCTGTCTCCTGAAACGACCGGGTATCCAGGAGCGCTTCGATCCGCTCTCTCGCCGTGAGCTTCCCCCTGTTTTTCTGCCGGGCGACACTCGCAGTACCACCCATCTCTTTCACCTTTGCCCGTCGCTCGCTCAGCTCAGACAGCTGCTTTCCCTTTATCTTATCAACATCAGCCATTTGACGCTCCGCCAAGTTTTATTACTCTTATTTCCCGAACATGTTTGTTCTCAAATGACACTGAGAAGACGGGAAACGATTATCAACCGCTAACTTAACGGACTCACTGTTAAAGTCCGTTAAAAGGGAAAGATAACTCATCCTGTCATTGCGAGCGTCAGCGAAGCAATCCGTCTGTCACACCCCGATTTTACGGATTGCCTCGTCGCTACCGCTCCTTGCAATGACAATGCGCTGGATTTCTTCATTTCTCATGACGCCTTATATTCATCTCGCGTTTCTAATGCCTGTACTCATAGAAACCTTTCCCGCTCTTGCGGCCAAGATTACCCTGTGCCACCAGTTCCTTGAGGATTGCAGGCGGCTCGTAGAGGGGATCCTGCAACCTCTCGTAAATAGCATTGGCGATATACAGGACAGTATCCAGTCCCACAAGGTCAGCCAGCTTCAGCGGACCCATGGGGTGTCCCAATCCCAGTCTGGAACCTTCATCAATATCCTCTCTGGTGGCAAGCCCCTGTTCCGCCATGCGGAAAGCCCCAACCATGAACGGTATCAGCAGGCGGTTGACGATAAACCCCGGTGTATCCGGGGCAAGGATGGTCGTCTTTCCGATTGATTTGCCAAACTGCTCGCCGCTCTGAACCACCTCATCACTGACAAGATTCGTTTTCACAACCTCCAGCAGTTTCATCAGGGGCACCGGGTTGAAAAAATGAAGACCCAGCACCTTCTCCGGCCGTGCGGTTACCCCGGCGATCTCACTGACCGAAAGACAGGACGTATTTGTTGCCAGGATGCAGTGTCCGGGGCAGATTTTATCAAGCTCTGCAAAAACCCCTTTCTTCATGTTCATGTTCTCCGCAACCGCCTCGATTACCAGGTCGCAGCCGGCAAAGTCGGAAAGGGTGGTCGTCCCCCTGATACGGGACATGACCGCATCCATTTCTTCCTGGGTGATACGTCTTCTTCTGACATCAATATTGAGAGAGCGACTGATTGAGGAGATACCCCTGTTGAGCAGTGATTCGTTTACCTCTGAGGCCGTTACCTGATATCCCGCACCGGCGGCAACCAGGGTAATCCCGGAACCCATCAGTCCACACCCGACGACGCCAATATTTTTAATATCCAAATTCCGTCCCTTTCTGCAATTTTAATCGCCCTGCCCGCAGGCAAAGCGCACTCATTTTCCGGGTCACTTCCGAACGAAAGAATAACCAGCAGTCATTCTATTTTGCCCGGTAAATGGGTCTTCTTCTTTCCGCACGGGCATTGAGACCCTCGGTAAAATCTTCCGTCCCGCAAACAAAGGCTTCAAGGGAGTTTTCCAGCTTGAGCCCGTCCTCAAGAGACATCTCGCCACCCCTGACCATAGCTTCTTTCGCGGCTCTAACCGCAAGAGGGGCTGCCTGACAGATTTTTTCTGCCCATTCCTTCGCCACAGGCATCACCTGCTCCTGGGGAACAACCCGGTTGATGAGGCCAAGACGGCATGCTTCCTCGGCATCAAGGAACTCACCGGTAAAGAGGAGTTCAGCAGCCTTACACCATGACAGCATCCGGACAAGCCGCTGTGTTCCCCCCCACCCGGGAATAAGCCCCAGGGTTACCTCAGGAACACCAAAGCGTGCTTTCTCGGAGGCAATTCTGATATCGCAGGCAAGGGCAACCTCCAGCCCTCCACCAAGAGCCATACCATTGATCGCCGCAATAAGGGGCTTATAGATGGCAAGCCCCCGCATCAAGCTGTCCGGTAAAGACCCTGGCTCACCGCGGTGCTCTTTCAGATGAGGAAGCATCTCTTTGATGTCCGCACCGATGGAAAAAGCCCTGCTGCCAGCCCCGGTGATGATGCCAACCCATAGCTCCGGGTCATCACGGAACTCAACCATACGGTCGTGAAACTCCTGAAACGTCGCCACATCCAGGCTGTTTAAGGCACGGGGCCGGTTGATGGTAATGACAGCAATTTTACCTTCTCTCTCAAGTTCTACCAGCACATGAGCCTCCTTGCTTTCATGTTGTAAATACAATACTTTTCTGTATGCTGCACTACCTGCGTTGTTCTCATCCGAATTTGAGACAGCAAAAACCCGGTTTACACGCCCTGAATGAACAGAGCCATTTCCCTCTTTAAGATGATACATACTCGGATTAACGGCTATCTGCCACAGCAACAGATAAGCAAAGCATCACCCAACAAAATTGCCAGCTTTAATCATAGCACGAATGACAAAGATTTGGGTAGAGGAGCTTCACGGGGTTTATCTATCACGAATGCTTGTGGATATGAAGACGAAGAGAGCACGGGACGATAGCAAGTAACCGAAAATTATAGAGGGCTTCCCATATCCTTCCGTAGCATGTAAGAAGAAGCTGACAAATCCGAGAAGTCAAGCCATAAATCAGCCTTATCCCACCCTGCGCGCACCATGCACTTAACCCGGTAGTATGCGAATCCCCTTTTTTATCCGGGTCTTACCTGGCTGAAGCTAAATGCTAACCGATCGCAATTACCTGCAGCTTTAACCTGCCACTCGGCGCGGCGACCTCGATCTCGTCACCGATTTTTTTCCCCAGCAGGGATTGCCCTACCGGCGAAATATTGGAAATTTGCCCTCGGCTCGGGTTCACCTCGGCACTACCGACAATGTGGTACATCTCAACCTTGCCATCCTGGTAGCGTACCGTCACCTTTGAGCCAACACCAACAGGGCTTCCCTTGGAATTCTGGTGGTTTACCACCTTGGCATGAGCAATCGTATGTTCCAGTGTGAGAATACGGCCTTTGATAAAAGACCACTCTTTCAGAGTCTCCTCGTATTCCACATTATCTTCCATGGCACCGGCTTCATTTTCTCGTGCCTGGTTCATCTTCTCCGCCACCTGCGGAAGACGAACCGTCTGCAGTTTTTTCAGCTCGCTTTTCAGGGTAGCCAAACCTTCCGGTGTCACAACATATTCTGCTTCTCGTGACATTATCTAACCTCCGAAGGTTGCATTTCCTGCAACCTTCAGCCAAGTAATCTTCAAACCATCTCTAATCAATTATACCCCCTATGCCACCTACATCTTAAGACAAACTTGATACTCACAGTCTGACACAGTATTATTCCAGATCATGCATGCTGCCTTTTTATGCCTTGCTTTAGCGACCAGCCAGATAATTCATGCATTTTCCGAGACGATTAATCTTAATAAGCAGCCCTGCCTTGCCGAATAATACCACAATCCAGCGCACACTCCGGTATTTCATCAGGTGAAAGATAATATCTGCAAGCTATCCAGAAGCTGGTTTACCAAAGCAGGGTATGGGAACTGCCCATCTTTTGAGAAGTCATCTCTCATCTTATTAACCTTGTCTATTCAGTCAGCACGCTTTGTTTTTGCCCCGGTAGCATTCCTGAGATAGATTCAATACAGGGTTTCCTCATGAACTCCAGTTCTTTCTGTCAGTAATTCCTGCAACTGGAGGCTCTTCTGAATTATAACCTTTACTGCCAAAATAGGAAAGTCAACTCCTGTCACTCTAATTCTACTTTCCATCGATTATTTTAATCTATTTCGACCTAGTCCTGTCCTCCAATCTCCGACTTGAATCATGATGTTGCAAACAAAAAAGGAACAGAGGAAAACATCGCCTTTCCCCATGCAATTTATTATTACCAGAAATCATTCGGAAACTCAACCCGGTGCGGCCAAGCAGGTTCCTTACCCAATCCCGGAAAACTGGTCACTGGATAACCCTCAGTATCTTACTCCACCTGCCGGATGAGACTTGACAAATAGCAATCATAAAAAATATGTTATTACAAGCCGTCCGGAAACGATATTTTCGTCGCTGGTCATATAATGTATGCTACCTTCCAATGCTTAGTTTCCGGACGACTTCTAAGTGGATAATCATAAATCGTGGGTCAAAGCAATGAGAGGTAATTTACAGAATACCTGGTCTAAAATATTCGTGTGTTTGCGTAGAAATAGCTGGCGGTATGGCCAAAGGGGAGGTAAGTTTTATGTCAGAGCAGTTAGGGAAAATCGAGCGACCGAAAGCTGATGAATTTAAAAAGGGGCGGAAGCTTTTCTTCGTGCCTCTTATTTTCAGCCCGCCGGAAATTGAGGCCGAAAACCACGAGATGTTTCGTCAGTACTGGGAGGAGGCTCAAACACAGCTGACAATGCTGGAAGAAAAGCTCACCCCGGCAAACAAGCTATACCATGAGCTCATATCCGATGAAGGAGAGACTGGCCTTAAAACGATTGAAAAGCTAAACAGCGGGAGCTACCCCATTGTCAGGAGCAGTCTGGATAAAGGCTGTGAGCTTAAGGCAGTTGAGGATGAGGGGCTTCTGAACGAATTCATGGACTGGGGAAAATGTCTGGCCGCAGGTTTACACAGCAAGACTGTCTTCACCATTGCCTACGAGTCCTATATCGAGGCGCAAAAGAAAAGAAACGAGCGGATCGCAAAGCAGATAGACGAGACGCTGGGCGCTGACGAAAGCGGCATCCTGCTGATACGTGAAGGGCACCAGGTACAGTTCCCCCCTGATATCCAGGTTTTCTACATTTCGCCGCCGGCGCTGGACAGGATCAGACGCTGGTTCAGGGAACACGAAACAGCCGCCGAGGAGAAAAAAGAGTGAAGATAAAGTTCTAATTGGGGAAAATCATTTCATTTTAATCAGCAAACACAAAATCTAACCACTCACCCGTCCCTGAACTTGAACAAAAGGCAGCAAGTATCCCTCAAGAAGAGCATCAGGAGATGACAGTCTTAGAATCTATTCAGAAACTTATTATCCTGAGATAGAGCAGATGACATGCTCGGATCCACGGAAGTCAGTTTTTGGATAGCTTACAAGGAGGTAGGTTTGAGTGACATGTTTCCCTGCCTTCTTTATTATGCACCTGAATAGTTTTTTGTGGTTGTTGACTAAACCATATTTGGAATGAAAGCAGAACTAACCGCTTCGGCGTCTTCTGCTGGCGCTTTTTTTTGCCTTGAGGCGTGCCGCTTCACTCTTGGGGAGGAAATGCCGGCGCGCCTTTGCCTCACGCAGAATACCATCCATCTGCACCGCCCTGATAAACCGCTTCAGCAGAGCATCCTGACTTTCACCGTTTCGTATAGATACATCAAACGACAAGATACACCAACACATTCTAGAAGAAAGATACAGGCTGGAATGTACCAGCCTGTATTCTCTTGAGATTTAACCAGTTTATCTGCTGCTATTTCTAATTGTATTATAGCAATCGCTACAATATACTGGCCTGCCGCTGCGTGGCTCAAAAGGTACTTCGGTATCTTTACCACACTGGGCACATACCGCCGGGTACATCTGTCGCGGCGATCTGCTGTAGCCACCGCCGCCACGGCTTGTTGTTTTCCTTGCGGCGCGGCACGAAGGGCAACGCTTCGGCTCATTGGTATAGCCCTTGGTTGCGAAAAAGTCCTGCTCGCCGGCGGTGAAAGTAAACGTTGCGCCGCAATCTGAGCAAACGATGGATTTGTCCTGAAAACTCATGTAGATGACCTCCTTCTTAAATATTTGGTAAGTTTCGGTCATCCAATCCTTGAGTCAAAAGAAGTGTCTAACAGAAGTCTTTAACAACCTGAACTTCAACCAGTTGCTATTATAATACACTATTGCCGGTATTAATGCAAACAGACTCCGGACCTCATCGAAGCTAAACTTGATGGGTATTTTATTTTTATAAAAATATATTTCTCGATGTTACCATTTACCACGACAGGCCACAAAAGGATTACACTGCACCGATAATTCGCTTATTTTACCGACGATGGAACCGCTGTTCTTGTTCTTCCCGAACTGCCCTGAAATATTTTTGAGTCCGGCGCGATGACGCCATACGCCAGCGCCCCCGGGCCGACGAGGGTATTGTTACCAATCATGCTGCCGACGTTGATGCAG
>JBDRFO010000204.1:0-15514 GCA_043818655.1 Chloroflexota bacterium | reverse complement strand
AACCGATGCGGCCAAGCGGATGCGACGGCGGGATAATGCCCTCTACCTGGTGTTCAAGATTGTGGAGCGGCTAAGCCGGAACTGGCGGGCTCTTAACGGTGGGGCTAACCTGATGACACTGGTCATGGAAGGATGTACCTTTAAAGACGGCATTCTACAGCGAGATAAGATGCCTGAACTGGTAGGCGCAAGGAGCTAACGAAAAAAGATGCTGGAAGGAATTTCCACAACATTTGACAAGAGCTCGCTGTCAGATGTCATGTATCATCCAGAGCAGCGTGAGAAAAATGTTTCAGCTCTCTCTCCTTCCGGTTGTGGTTGAGTCTCACCTATTACTAAATGTTGCATTTCTCAGCCAATCAAAGCTCAGTCTATCCTGCTCCAAAAGCTCGGTTTTGCATCTACCCCAATATATGAAAACCCTTCCGTTTGTAGTGTAAAAATTAAAAGTCATCCCGAAACTCAGCCTCCTGAGATAGGGCATATTACCTGCTTATATTCAGAAAAACAGTTTCTGAATAGCTTGTAGATACCGAGTGGGCAAGCTCATGGATTTATACCGGGGTTCTTTAGAGTACATCTTTCTTGGAGCCGCGTTACAGGTTTACCCGCTCTCTCTCGTGGGGCTATCAGAACCTTGAGTTTTTCGGAGTTCTTAAGATAACAGGCATGCCATCAATGCCTGTTATTGCTCTTATTTTGGTAATGGCTGCCTTGACAGTTGGGAGATTAGTGTGGGATATTAATGGTGCTCCAAGTAACCGACGTAGTGGTGACAACTCACCAGCTTAGAAACCCGGTAGGTCATTCGAAAGGAATTTCTGGCAAACGTAAGAATGTCAGGCCTCTGAGTAGGCTCCACAGAAAGGTGGCTGGTTGGTGCAAGGGTCCGGAGTAATCAGGTTACTTGGGGCTTTTTTATTTTAAGGCTCCTCCACTTTTAACTTGTTGCTCTTTGGCTTCCCTTCCTTTGAGTTCTCTTTTTTAAGCACAGGGATGCCTATGAACGGAAGGTTGCGATACTCTTCTCTGTAATCAAGCCCGTAGCCAACAACGAATTCATCAGGCACTTCGAAGCCTACATAATTGAGATGAACATCCGCAAGCCTTCGCACCCGCCTGTCCAGGAGAGTACACGTTGCCACGCTAACCGGCTGCCTTTCCCGCAAATGACTCAAGATGTAGCTCAGCGTTATCCCCGTATCGATGATGTCTTCTACGACAATGACATGCCTGCCCGTCACACTTAAATCCATGTCTTTAGTTATTTTGACTGCCGCATTATCACTACCGTCGTAGTAAGATATCCCCAAAAAGTCCACGTCAAGGGGAATCGTTATCCGTCTAATCAGGTCAGCCATAAAGCAGAGAAAACCCCTCTGTATGCCGAGGAGAAGGGGATGGCGGCCAGCGTAGTCTTTTGATATCTGCTGAGCTAGCACCTGCACTCTGTCAGCAATCTCGTCTGCGGAGTACAGCACACGGCTTATGCCATGAGCCCGAGTCTGAGACAATGGGCCAGTTCCGTACTTTGCCAGCAGCCGCTGGTAGTCATTCTTGTAAAGTAGCGTTATCTTTACATCCGGATACAGTTCTTTTAGGTGCCGCAGTTTGCGATTTTTCCGCGTGACCAGACTTTGCCTCATTGTTGTGAGTTCCACGTAGAGGTCAAGACCCGGGAGATAGAAGTCCGGGGTGAACATTTCCGTAACCCTGCCACCTTCCTGCCTTAAGGGAAAGGAGCGCGGTTCATATACCCATTCGATGCCGTAAAAATCCAGAATGCTGGCAAAATCTTTCTCACTGGGATGTGCAAAAGTTACCGAGCGTAATTGCCGTAGCGATTGTGCCCCATGTGAGCCAGTACCCTCTGTATTATTATCTATTGGTAGCTGTTGGGAAAGGAGTGCACCGTCAAGAGCCAAGGCAGACATGTTTGCCATGGCAGTTACGAAGGCAATATCCTGATCAGTAAATTCACGGTGATTCCCGCTGTACACTCTGATGCTGCCCACGGCTGAATCATGTTGCATAATTGGAACACCAAGCACTGACACGATTCCCGCCTTAGCCGCAAAATCGGGATACTGGATACGTTTGTCCTTGCTGATATCCGGGACAAAGACCGGCTGTTCCAGAAGAACCTCAGCCAGACTCTTACAGGCATCAAGCAAACCCTTACGTAGAAAGTACTTTGGCAAACCCCATGAGGAATTATGTATGAGCTTCGTCTTGGTAGAATCAAGAAGAAGTATGGAGACACCAGATTTCATACACCTGGCTGTGGCTCGGACAATGGTATCTAGTTGTTCATTTGCTGGAGCAGACGAATTTACCACTGCAGCGGCGCGGCACGTCGCCTTATAGTATTCCCGCTCTTTGGTTAAAGCCAATCTAATTCTCCGCTGCTATTCTAGACATTTGCGTAATGTATGTCAACTAAGCAAAATCGAGTCATAATTACTGCTATTCCTATAACAGAGGACTCGACAAACAGCCATCTTGTTATTTGTCCCGCGTTTGTAGCACAAGAATCTGTCTGACCTGCCCGTAAGATTACGAGACTGATGCCGGGTTGATATTTCTTCTTGCCTTTGGCCCCGTTTCAGGCAGAAGAAGCCCTCCGACAAGGAGACTTAAAGACAGGACACAGCAGACAAGAAAGCCTGCCAGATATGAACCGGTGAAGTCAGCAACGTAGCCGACAATGATTGGGCCCATGAAA
Organism: Chloroflexota bacterium; assembly: GCA_043818655.1. GTDB lineage: Bacteria > Chloroflexota > Dehalococcoidia > Dehalococcoidales > JAZDNC01 > JBDRFO01. Next base: position 12,789 of record JBDRFO010000204.1, on the reverse strand, counting down.
CCACCGAGGTTACCGATAGAAAGCGCCAGTGCCAGGACGAGAGAGCCGGTTTCAGGCGTCATGCCGGGCATCTCCATGGGAATGGTATGGATTGAAGGCATGTAGAAAACACCGAAAAATCCATAGATCGCCAGGGCGGTAAAGATGACGGGAGGGCTATTAATGATAAAGGTGGCAAGACCCATAACACCAACCATAAGACCAGAAACTATGATTATAGGCTTTCTCCGCCCGAGCCGCATGGCCAGAATGCCGCCAAGAATATTACCGGGTATGCCAGTCGCCCTGAATATTGCCGATACCGCGCTGGCTTTAGCCAGGGGCATGTTAAAGACCTCGTAGTAATAGGTGGGAAGCCAGGCGCTAAGCGACAGATAAAGAGAGAAGGCGCCCATAAGACTTAAGCCAAGGAGCAATGTTCTCCGTTGCTTCAGCACCTGCCATGTCGTCATTTTGGCTGCCGTCGCCTGCCTGCTATGTATCGGAAACTCGACAGGATTACCTGCCGCTGCCCGGGGCTTTTCCCTGCCCAGGGTCAGCCAGAGAACAGCAGTGAGAAGGTTCCACGCGGCGTAGCTGGCAATAGTCCCCCGCCAGGAAAGAAGTCCTGCAATGGGGATGGTGATAAAAAGAGCAATGGTCTGGCCCACGGTGGCTGATACACGAGTGAACGCGTTGGCGAGGGGTAACTCCCTGTGATTAAACCACTGGGCCAGGATGCCGGCACTCAGAGGCATACTTATGGCAGAGCCGATGCCGAAAATAAGCCTTGTTATCAGAAGCGTGGGGAAGTTAAAACATAGCGGTGCGATAATGCTGGCTGAATGAAAGAATATGCCAAGAGCAAAGGTCTTTTTCAGCCCGATTCTGTTAGCCAGAATCGCTGCGGGTACGGCAAGTGTCATCGTCAGTATTTGGGGAGCGGAGAAAAACCAGCTAGCGGTGCCGCGGCTGATACCAAACTCACTCATGATGAGGGGCAAAAGAGAGGCAGCAGCCGCCATCATTATACCCGTGCCGAAATTCTTAGAAGTAAGTAGTGATGCAATAACAAAGCGATAGCGGCTTGTTAAATCTTCTCTCATTAAGAATAAGGCTCCGCAAAAATTTATCTGGCTGGACCGAAGCTACACCAACTGCTAACAGTCTAGCCCCGCCTCATTTGCATGGCTTAGAGGACACCATAGACTGCCCTTAAGTTGCAGGAACGCTAACCAGTGTGCTCCATACTAGCCAACGTGGCAACGCTTGTCAATGATAAATCAGAATGATGTTTTGATCGGTCACTCCAAGGCGTCAGTAAAGAAGCAAGGAAATAGAACGTAACGCTATTAACTTTTCATTTTGTTGTAAAAGCCGGCGATTAACCACCGGATTGAATATCATGTATAATAAGTGCGATATGGACGAAGATTCACTACAATATTTAACGCAATTAGGTTGGGATTCTTTTTTCCAGAAACACTTTCAAATGCTGAATATACCCGGCTCGGTGCCCGCCAGAGTTATTTCCGAGTCCAAGGGCTCTTGCCAAGTATATAGCTGGTGCGGCGAATTAACCGCCAAGATATCGGGTAAAATGCGATACCATGCTGGGGTGGAAAATCAATATCCAGTTGTTGGTGATTGGGTAATTGCCAAAGCGTTGATCGATGAGCAGAAGGGGACAATTCATGCCATACTGCCGAGAAAGAGCAGGTTTTCCAGGAAAGTCGCGGGAGAGCGTACCAAAGAGCAGGTCGTCTCTGCTAATGTAGATACTGTCTTCATTGTTAGTGGTCTGGATGGCGGCAGAAATTTCAACCTTCGCAGGATTGAGCGTTACCTGACGCTTGCCTGGAGCAGCGGAGCCACCCCTGTTATTATTCTTAATAAAGTCGATTTGTGCCCGGATGTCGATGTTTGTATTCGGAAAGCCGAGGCTATTGCCACAGGCATATCCATTCACCCTGTCAGCGCTAAGGAACGGATCGGGTTGGATGCGCTAAAGAATTATTTGACCAAGGGGAAAACGGTCGCTTTTCTCGGCTCTTCTGGAGTCGGTAAGTCCGCTCTCATAAATGCATTGCTTGGTGTCGAGAAGCAGGATACCGGGGAAGTCCGAGAGGATGACCGCATGGGCAGGCATACGACGACCAAACGTGAGCTTATTCTTCTTCCTGGCGGAGGCATCGTGATTGATACACCTGGCATGAGAGAGATCCAGATGTGGGCTGGTGAGGACGGTCTCCAAGGCACCTTTTACGACATTGAGGTGCTAGCCAAAAGATGCCGATTCAGCGACTGCAGCCACAACGTCGAATCAGGCTGTGCTGTAAGAGAAGCCATCGACCATGGTGACCTGGACCCTGCAAGATTGGAGAGTTACCGGAAGCTACAAAATGAGCTAATTTACCTGGCTTCAAGGGAAGATCACAGTACCCGTCTCCATGAAAAGGCGAAGTGGAAGAAGATATCCCAGTGGTCAAAAGAAATACGAAATAGTCACTGAGCGAATGACAATCCCGTCTCCCCATCTGACGGTCTACACATCTATACTAACGGGAACTAGAGAGTAATATCGGCCTTCTTATGGTCGTCGGTAAAGTCTTCCAGCCCCAGCGAGATAAGCTTGTCTCTGGTCGGGTTGCTTGTTTTGAGGCTCCAGCCCCTCTCGTTGAAGTAGTCATCAAGCATCTTTTTCGTGTCGGTCGGGGTGAGAAGGTGGGTTTTGAGGTAATCCTGAAGATAGATTTCGTTATCGCCGGATCTCACCGGCTCGTTAACCCACCGCTGTGGGAAATGGTAATCACTCCTGGAGAATCCCTCCCGCATGTTGAGGATTTTCTGCAGATTCCAGACCCTCTCCCCGGCCTGTACGAACTCCTCAGGAGTGAGGGATATTCCCGTTACGGCGTGATATACGCCAGCGGCAACTGCCGGGTTCCACAGCCTCCCGATGAAGAAGCGGTAACACACCCCAAGGCAGTTATAGCCGGAATTGATATTCTGCACGTAAGGGGTAAGCCGGGCAATATTCACCCCGTTATGCGCAAAAATCCGCTGCCGTGCTTTTTGCGGCACCTGGTAGGCGGCGGCGATGCTCTGGATAGACTCGCGCGATTGCCCCGGCACGGCGGTCGAGGGGCTCCGCACCAGAGCCTGGGATTGAGCACCTCTCGGGTTTGTGATCCCATCGCCGAAAGCCTCAACCCCCAGACAGATGCGCCCGTCAAAGCCCGGAATCATGCCTCTCCCGTGAATGGCGTATTTATCCGCACCATTGACATTTTGAATCACGGCAGGAATGCCGTCACCCACAATGCCCCAGAAGCCTTCCTTCCGGGACATCTTTTCGAGCGCCTGAAGCACCGTGTTAAAGTCCGCCTTCGGCTGAAACCCGAGCTCCTTATCCGAAATTAACCCTTTTTCATAGAGGTCAATGACCAGCTCAATGAGATACCCCCCGTCCAGTTCATCAATGCCGTAGCGCTGGAAGAGGTCATGGCATTTGAAAGCCTGGGCCAGGGTCAGGTTGAAAGCAGACCCCATGATTGAGGGTAGCGAGGGCACCGAGGCAGTTGTCCTGAGCCCCTCAAACTCGCCTTTCTTCAGGCAAATGATGCTCTTGTCGCAGGTGATACAGGACGGTCCTGCCCAGGGTCGTACGTCAAGAAGGTCATCAAAGGCTTTCATACCGTAAGAGGCGATCATTTTTTCGGCATCAGGCGCTTCACGTTTGTTCCTTATCTGAACAAGGCCGTTCTTGAACCAGGTCTCGATGACACCCTGTATACCGTACTTAATCCATGAATTACGGTTGCGGTCGGAGAGAGCACGGCGCGTCAGGAAGTCCTGCGTCCTGCGGAATATCTCCGGCTTGGCGATTTTCACCCCTTTCGTGCCCCGCACGGCGATTCCTTTGAGCTTCTTTGCCCCGAAGACTGCCCCCAGTCCTCCCCTCCCCAGGTGCGAAATTTTATCAATGAGGGTAAGGGAAATCCGTGACAGGTTCTCCCCCGCCTGCCCGATGCAGATAACGTCGGTATCGCTTCCGTGCTTCCCGCGGATGGCGTCAGTCGCCTGAAAGATATCCTTGCCCCACAGGTCACCGGCATCAATGAGTCTCACGTCATCATCGTCAATCAGGAGATAAACCGGCCGATCGGAAGCGCCGCTGATGACAACGTGGCCATAGCCTGCCCATTTGAGCATCGGGGCAAAACCACAGCCTGCCGCGGTACCGACCGCGCCGTTAAGAGGGAACCTGGTGGTCGCCAGTATCTTTGATGCGCCGATGGCCGGTGTGCCGCAGAGCGCCCCGGCACCGAGGATGATGACATTCTCCGGTGACAGAGGGTCAGTCCCCGGTTTCAGCAAATCATAAATAAGCCTGGTGTTGATGCCCTGCCCGCCAAGGTATTTCTTTGCCATATGCAGGTCAAGGTCTTCCGTTCTTATTGCCCTTTTGCTTAAGTCAACGTAAAGAATTCTGCCCGGGTCGCCCGCAGTCTTCATTTTAATCCTCCAGCTCCCTTGCCCCGTAGTGGCAGGCGGTGACACAGGCACCGCAAAGGGTGCACTCTGGGGAGAGTTCAATCCTGATGACGATGTCATCTTTTTTGACCAGCCTCGAACGCGCCATCAGGGGACTCACGACACCTTCATACTTCAGGGAGCAGGCCATCAGGCACTGCAGACACCCCGTGCATTTTTCAGGACGAAGCAACATCCTGCGGCGGACAAGATTACGTTCTCTCATCTGTTACCTCAATCCAACATAGGCAGGAGCGTCACGGAGGACTTCCTTCCCCGCCTTGATAATTCGTGTCATCCGGGCGAGGGCCGTCCCGACGCTTCTGGCACTGGACATCGCGTATCTGTCATCCCGGCAGGCACCGGTCTTGCCCGGTGGCGCCGCCGAGACACCACCGACACCAAACCCCATCCCCGCCGTTACCATAACCCAACCACACATGGCAGCGGTAATCATGATGTTGAGGAGGGCTGTCTCGACACCCCCATGACGGAACCAGGCAACGGAGCACCCGGTGACAACCTTATCGGCAATTGCCCCACCGTAAGGCCCCCAGCCCCCGTAGTACCTGCCTTCAAGGAGTGCCCGGAGACGGTCAATCATGGCGGTAAGCAGCCAGCTCATCCGGCCGATATAGACCGGCGTGGCAAATACGAGGGCATCGGCTTCGATTATCTTCCGATAGACAACCTTATCCATGTCATCGTTAATGGCACATATTTTATCCGCCGTCTGCCTGGTGAGACACCAGTTGCAGTGGGTACATCCGCTCTTAATATTCAGGTCAGCCAAGCGGATGACCTCAGTTGCAACATCCTTACCTTCGCTCCTTGCGGCATCGAGCGTCGCCTGAAGAAGGATTTCCGTATTCGTTTCCCCTTTGAGGGGGGTGGCGCAGATTCCCAGTATCCTGACTACCATATTACCTCCTTATTCCTTACCCCAGAAAGCTGCAGCGACGGCGGGGTCTCTGGCAACCTCACTGATGTTCCCCTCGGCAATTTTTCTGCCGTAATGAAGCACCGCCAGACGGTCAGCAACATCACCGATGAGCCGGATATCATGCTCCACCCAGAGAATCGCGATACCGAGGGTGTATTTGATGCGGAGGAGAAAACGGGCAAGATTTTCTTTCTCGTCACGGTTCATCCCGGATGACGGCTCATCAAGAAGAAGGAGCCTGGGCTTCATGCAAAGCGCCCTCCCGATACCAACCAGTTTGGCTACGCCGATGGGGAGACGGCTGACGGGCCATTTCCGGTAGAGCTCAAGCTCCATGAAGTCAATGACCTCTTCCGCCTGCCGCCGGTAGTTAAGCTCATCTTTTTGCCCCGGTCCCCAGTAAAGCGCCGCCTTGAAGATACTGCTGCGTTTTACCGCCGAACTGCCGAAAAGCAGGTTCTCCAGGACGTTCATCCCCCGGAAAAGCTCGACGTGCTGGAAGCTCCGGGCGATACCCATCCGGACAATCTCTTCCATTCTGAGCCTGGTGGTCTCCCGTCCCCGGAAAAGAACGACACCCTTTTGTGGCTTGTAAAGTCCATTGACCACATTAAGAAGGCTGGTCTTCCCGGCACCATTTGGTCCAACAAGCCCGACAATTTCGCCTTCCCTCACCTCCAGGCTCACTCCACTCAGTGTCTGGATGCCGCCGAACCTCAGGTAAAGGTCTTTAACCTGCAGCAAAGGCTGACTTTCCATGGTTACCACCACCGCCGTGTCCGCCGGTACTGCTTTACCTCACGGTAGCTCTTCAGCCTTTCTTCGGAAATCCCAAGGTAAAACTCCCTGATGTCATCATGTTGCGAGAGCTTTTCCGGTGTGCCCTCAAAGACAGCCCGGCCATTCTCCATGATATAGGCATAATCGGCAATCTTCAGCGCCGCCGTGTTTTGCTCAACCAGGAGTACCGAAATCCCCATTTCCTTTCGTATGGAAACAAGCGTCTCCATGAGCTGTCCGGCAACCCTCGGGGCAAGCCCCAGGGAAGGCTCATCCAGGAGAAGGAGCCTCGGCGCATTAAGGAGCGCCATCCCAATTGCCAGCATCTGCCTCTCCCCGCCACTGAGATACCCGGCAACCTGAGATCGTCTTTCTTTAAGAACAGGAAAGTATCCGTAGATTTCCGCAGGGGATATGATAAAATCGCTTTTCCCGCAGGCTTGAGGGACAAGCAGGTTCTCCGCAACGGTAAGGGTGGTAAAGACCTTGTTCCTTTCCGGGACAAGCGCGACCCCTCTCTTGACAATCTCGTGCGGTAAGAGGTTATGCAGACGCTCCCCCATAAGCTCGATTGTACCGTCGGTCACTTTCGCATTCTCCACGCCCAGAAACCCGGAGATTGCTCTAAGCGTCGTTGTCTTCCCTGCGCCGTTAACCCCCAGGATTGCGACAATGCCCTTATCCGGAACCGTGAGGGAAACCCCCTGCACTGCGATGACGGCGTCATCATAGACAACTTCCAGATCCCTGACATCGAGGAGATTCAACGCACCACATCCTTCACATCTTATTTTTTAGCGCACCGTATTTGGCGTCTTAAAATACCGCAGTGGCCACTGCTCAAAATAGGTCTTTACCCGCCGCCAGATTCCGGTGAGCCCCTCCGGCTCCATGATGAGAAAGACAAGGATGATAACCCCGAAGAGAGCCCACTGGAGGGCAAAGCGGTAGTAACCCAGCTGCGTGGGCAGGGTAAGGTCGGCTAACTCCGAAATAACATAAGGCAGCATGGTAATAAAGAGGGCACCCAGGAAAGAACCCAGTATCGAGCCAGCCCCGCCGACAATCACCATCGCCAGGTAGGTTACACTGAGCCAGAGGGTGTATTCATCAACGCTGACATAGCTCATGTAAAAGGCGGAGAGTGCCCCTGCCATCGCCGTGACGGCCGAGGTAAAGGCGAAAGCCAGCACCTTATAATAAGCTACGTTCACACCAAGCGCCATGGCAGCAATGTCCCGGCTGCCGATTGCCTTCCAGATACGACCCACCGCGGATCTCTCGATATTAATTGATACGATGGTAACCGCCAGCACGGCAATCAGGAGCAAGTAGTACCAGCGGAAGGACGTGTTCAAGATGAATCCAAAGAGGACGGGTTCGGGGATAGCGATACCGGCGGTGTAACCTACCTTTGCCTGATAAAGGGACGCGTTGACGGTAACGATGTAGTGGATGGCAATAGTGCTGAGGACAAGGTAAGCCCCCCTGAGTCTGATGGCGGGTAACCCCGCCAGGGTGCCAAGGAGCGCTCCGACCAGCCCCGCGGCGATAAGGCAGAGCCAGAAAGGGGCATGAAGGTAATGCGTCAGAATCGCTGTGGTGAAAGCGCCACTCGCCAGGAATGCCGCCTGACCGAAGGAAATCATTCCGGTGTAACCGATTAAGAAATTCAGCATGAGCGTTCCGATGCTGGCGAGGAGAACCACGTTCAAGAGGTGAACATAATACTTCGGGAGAACCAGCGGGAGAACCAGAAGAAGGGCAATGAAAGCCCACGCCCAGAGTTTCTTGGACGGCGTATCAAAGATGGCGGAGTCCGCCGCATAACCCGTCTTGAAATTCCCCGATCCCGGCATTAGACCCTCTCAATCTCCTCTTTTGTCCCGAAGAACCCCCATGGTTTCAGGATAAGGACGATGAGCAGGATGACCATCGGCACGACGTTCCCGATGATGGGGTCAACATAACGATAAACAATACCCTGGGTGACCCCCACCAGAATCGCCCCGGGGATAACGCCGGCAAAGCTGTCCATGCCCCCGACAATTGCCGCCGGTATGGCCATAAGCCCGATGGGGCCCATTTCCGGGTTGAGGTGCGAGTTAAGCCCGTAGAGAATCCCGGCGATGGAAGCCCCCAGAATCGCCACGCTCCAGGACAGCCCAAAAATCCAGTAGATATTTATCCCGCGCTGGGAGGCAAGAACCGGTGCTTCAGCCACCGCCCGCATCTGTACCCCCAGCCGGACACGGAAGAAGACGAGGTAGAGAAACAGGAGATACAGGATAGCCGCTGCGACCATCGCAAGGTCAATCACCCCCAGCACTGCCCCGAAGGGCAGTGACACCGCCGTGTTCGCCACGTGGAAGACCGTGCTGAGATATCTGAAGTCAGACCCCCAGATGAGTGTCGCTACCCCCCTGAGCAGGATGCTGAGACCCACTGTGACCAGGGTGACAGCGTGGGCTCTCTGCCCGATAACCGGACGTATGAGAACGAGATAGATGGCAAACCCAAGAAGGCAGCTCAGGGATACGGCAATGAGCGCGGCGACCCACAGGCTCCTTACCACCGGAGCCACGGTAAAGGCAAGGTATCCTCCCAGCATCATGAGGTCACCGTGCGCCAGATTGAGCACCCGACTTCCGCGATAGACAACAACGAAACCCGCGGCGAGCAGGGCATACAATGCACTCAGGACGAGTGAACCCGCCAGTAATTGTGTCATACCTAGTTCTTTGTGCCTGGAAGCGTCTCCACTGTCCTGATGTCCTTCCCCAGGACATCGGTCACGATCCAGGGGCCAACGGAGACAATCTTATCTCCCTCCCAGTGGTAGATCCTCCAGTAGCTCGGCCCAACGTGGTCGGTCGCTGTCCATACCTTGGGCCCCATCACCGGCGCAAGGTCAAGGTTCAAATTTTCCATCACATCCAGCAGTTTATCCGTGTTCACCGGCCAGCCCGTTTTCTTCAGGCACTCGGCAACGGCTTTCCCGTCCATCCATCCTGCGATGATAGCGGAGTGGTAATCATTGACTCCCTGCTTTTCCAGGGCATCGCTGATTTCTCTGTGCTCTGGAAGGTCAAAGATGAAGGGAACGAACATGGATGATTCGTAGTAGTCCGGGTTCCCCGCAAACTTCTCCATGGTCGGCTCAAAAGGCTGGATGTAAGCCATGTCCATGACACAGACCTCATCTCCCATCTTGACCAGGTCGTCATAGAGCATGACGATGTAAGGCCCCGGTGCCGCTCCGTGTATCCAGTTGGCACCCCAGTCTTTGAAGGCAAGTGCCACGGCGGAGAGGTCGGCGGTACCAACGGGCACGACCTTCCCCAACCCTTCAACGTCAAATTGAGCACCGGTGTCAACGATATTGTCCACGTTATTCTTGGATACCGGTATCTCGATACCAATGACCCCCATCTTTATCTTGCCCGTCCCCTGTGTGTCAGCAACGAGTCTGGCCATGAAGGGCATGATGGTTGTCGTCGGTGTGGCGTAGTGACTGCCGCAGCCAAAAATCAGGGGGTCGGGGTTGGGCGGCATCGCCTCATCCGGGGCGACAACGGCAAAGAGGGCAGGTATCTTTACCCTGTTCACCTCGGCAATAGTCGGCGGGAAGGTTGCGGAGAGGCTGGAGTTATAGATGAGGTGAACCCCCTGCTCGGTTAGCTTCTTCACGTTGAAACCGGCGGTACCTGCTTCCCCCCGGTCATCCTCAAGCATTACCTCCACGGGGTGACCGTTAATGCCGCCGTCCTCATTCAGTTTAGCCATGTAAGCCATGAATCCCTGGGTGAAAGGGGCGGATGTCCCGGCAAGAGGCCCTGTTACCGCTGCCATCACGCCAATTTTATACGGCTCCTTCGCGGTAGCCGGCTTACATGAGAGCGGAATTCCAGTTATGGCCAGAGCCAGGATGATGAGAAATATGCTGGTAATTTTACGGCGCAATTGAACCCCTCCTTCTTTAATCTGTGGTATTCATGATTTACTGACCCCGCTGACCTCAGCTTCAAGGATAGCCTTTTCCTGTTCTTCATCGTACATGGACTCGATAAGCTCATGAAACTTCTCGCCGATACGCTGACGCTGGATTTTACGGGTAGCCGTGACCGGGTCGGTCTCATCCTCAGGATCCAGCTCCTTGGGCAGGATACGGAAGGTCTTCGGCCGCTCCACGCGGGATAGACCCCTGCTCTTTTCGGCGATTTCACCGGCGATGAGCTTATTTACCTCAGGGTGGCCTCCCAGGCTGGTGTAAGAGCTATACACTATCCCGCGGCTCCGTGCCCACTCGGAAACCGAGTTAAAGTCTATTTCAACGAGGGCAGAAATATACTTCCGACCATGCCCGATCACAATCACCTCTTCGACGTAGTGACTTGCCTTTAACGCCTTCTCGATTTCGGAGGGGCTAACACCTTTGCCACCCGCCGTTTTGATAACGTCTTTAATCCGGTCGCGTATCTTGATACTGCCGTCTTCCAGGATTTCCACGATGTCCCCGGTGTGTGCCCAGCCCCCCTCAAGGTAATCTTCTGTTGCCTCTTTGTTCTTATAGTAGCCGCGGAACACCCCCGGACTGCTGAGGAGGAGCTCTCCCTCACCGGATATGCAGTACTTGACCCTTGGCGCCGGGGGACCGGCGTTTCCGGGACGGGAGAAAGCCTCCCACTGGTAACTGCCGTTCCCGAATTCGGTACCGCCGTAGGACTCAAGAAGATTGACTCCCCATGTTTGCCACAGAGCGACCACCTCAGGGGGCACGGGAGCAGCGGCGACCAAAGCGAATTTGATGCGTCTGAATCCGACCTTATCCAGAAGGGGGCGGAAAACCGCCAGGTAAGCCAGTTTGTAGCGGAGCCAGAGATGCCAGGGAACCCTCCCCTCCCATACCTTCCTGATGTATCTCCGCCCGATTCTCATTGCCATGTCATAGGCTTGTCTCTTGAGGTAGCTACTGGCGTGCACCAGCGCCACAAGCTGGGAGGCAAGCTTGGCATAGACCCTGGGCGCCCCCCAGAGAAAATCCGGGGCTACCTCAAAGACTGTCTGTGCCATGGTCTCCGGGGATTCCCCGAAGTGTGTGATATAGCCGCAAATGAGCGGCAGGTAGGCATCCTGAAGCCGGGCGAGAATGTGGCTTAGCGGCAGGTAAGCGACGGTCCTGGTTTTGTTATTCAGGAGGACATCGGGATAAATGGTGATAACGCCAAAGAAACCCCAGAGCAGGTTATAGTGGGAAATCATCGCCGCCTTGGGCGGGCCGGTTGTCCCGGAGGTATAGACAAGGGTCGCCGTAACTTCCGGTCTGACCCTGGAGACGAGATCCTGGAACAGGCCGGAATTCTTTGTCTTCGCCACCATTCCCAAATCTTCAATTTGAGAGAATGCAACTATCCTGGGGTCTTGATATACGAACATCACCCGGGTGTCCACAACAATAATCTTCTCCAGTGCCGGAAGCTCATCGATAACTGCCAGAACTTTGTCAACATACTCCTGGTCCTCAGCGACAAGAAACCTGGCTTCCCCGTGCTGGATGAGATACTTCACTTCGCTCACGGAAGAGGTGGGGTAAATCCCGTAGCTTATGCCGCCGGCACTCTGTGTTGCCAGGTCGGCATAAAGCCACTCCGGGCAGGGGTCACCCATAATAGCAACCTTTTCCCCCGGTTTCAGCCCCAGCTCAAGAAGCCCCAAACAGAAGCTCTCCACCTTCTCGCGATATTCCTGCCACTTGACCTCGCGGTATATCCCAAGGTCTTTCACCCGAAAAGCTATCTTGTCGGGGGTCTTCTGACATCTCTCAAGAAAAAGCGCTGGTATGGTTCTTGCGGAAAAGTCCGCGTATTCACTGTACGGTGCTTCCGGCGGGAAGCTATCTGGATTTTCTTGCCAGCGGCTCTTTCTCACATCTACCCCGGTACGCCAAACATTCCATTGTCAGCCGACATAAAGATACGTGGAAGCTGGTATCTGAATTCACGGAAGATTTCTGAATGATACCGCTCTGGCCAGTTCGGTGTCAAGTTTACTCTCAATTCGGTAAAGTTCACTCTTGCAAGGAGAGTGCCTAATAAAAGGGGGGAGGGAAATGATTATAAAGGATACTGCTTCTGAGGTAACAGACAGGCTTGTAGTTTTTGGTCTATGGAATTGTATAAGAGGATATCTCTATGGCATTTGGCTAAGACTTTCGGGGGGTCTGAAAACGTCAAAAACCCTTAAGGTCAGTGGGAATGGTCTCTTATAACGTATTTCAAAATCCGCATATATTAGTAATGGACACCATTTACCCAGAGATTGGTTTGGGAGTATATCAAGGGGAAATTGTAATAATTCGTGAAGGTGTAACCCAGTCACATAATCTTCGCCGTTTGGTAGTTTATAAACTGCCAAATCATTATCAAAATAAACTGGTGCGGGACTTGTTGCATACCGCATGTAATGTGGCACAAACCATCCTAACTGAAGGATATTTTGAGTCTTTGAAGACGGATTGGCAATCGCAACATGAACCAATACAAAAGAAAGAT
>JBDRFO010000203.1:0-5920 GCA_043818655.1 Chloroflexota bacterium | reverse complement strand
TCCACTGTGTGATCCCACCAAGCATGTTTGCAGTATTGCTGAAACCGAGACCACTCATAATCTCCTGAGCAAACTTAGAGCGGTTACCAGTGCGGCAATAAATGAGATACGCCTTGTCTTTGGCAAGCTTGTTTACCTCCGTTGTAAAATCAGCCGCATAGTAATCAATAATCAGGGCACCCTCGATGTGCCCCGCCGCATACTCCGCTGGCGTTCTCACATCCAGAAGAACGAAATTTGGATTATTAAAGTTGCTCTGGATCAGGGCATAGGTCTCCACAACTGTAATATCCGGTAAATTTTGAGTTGGAGACGGCGCTGGCGGTGGGGTTGTTGAACCCGGACCTGTCTCCATGGGATAACCGTCCGCCTGCCACTGGACAATACCGCCAATAATTAAAGCAACCGGTGTATAGCCCTGGCTTATCATAATGTCGCGGGCCCCCGCGGCAATTGGACAGCCACCGGATGCGCAATATGTCAGATACACCAGATCTTTCGGAAATTTTGCTAAACCTGTTAAAAAGTTGGAATCATTGGGTAAATTGAGCGAGCCGGTGATATGACCGCCGGTATATTCCCCGTATGTTCTCACATCCAGAACGACGACATCCGGATTGTTTTGCATCAGATTATATGCTTCAGCCGTGGAAATCTGTAAGGCTGAAGGCTGAGGCACCGATGCAGGTGCCGGTGTTGGAATGGGAGTGGGCGTCGGGGTAGGAGTAGGGGTCGGTACGGGTGTTGATGTCACGCCCGGTATGGCTGGCATTGCAGCGCTATTCAGGCTGTTGCTTTTCAGCTGTGTCGCATACTGCTCAAACCAGGGCGCAATGGTCTGGTATTCCGCATTGTTGATATAGCAGAGAGCGATTCCCTTGTTCCAGGCATCAAGCGTCAGGTTGTAGGCATCCTCAGCCGTATACCCGGATTGAAAACCGGTCACACTGATTCTTGAGCCGTAGGCCTGCTGCACCGCGCTCAGGGCCTGTCCCTGCCACCGCTCGGTTGACTGCATCAGGTCAAACCCGCCTTCGTTGAAATACCAGGGATCAAAATTATCCACCCCGGTGTTGCCCCAGATGATGATACCCAGACTGTGGGCAAGGGTGGAAAGCCCCTTGAGATAGTATTTCTGGCTGGCATCGGGGAAGGAATCACACTCATCAATGAAGACGCCGTCAACCCCGTCAAGGAGGGCCATGTTGGTAATCTGCTTTTGCAGCATGGCCAGGGTAAACATCGAAAGGGGTTGACCGCCCGCACTACCCCTTCCCTCATAGCCGGAACTTGTGTAGCCGATGACCTTGATGCCGGCGGCTTTCATGCCGGCGACATTCTGGAGCAGTGAGGGGCTGCTGTAGGCGCCGGTATATTCCCCCCAGAAACCATGAGCCGGATTATCAACAAGATACTGCGGCCGAATATCGAGAAGACGGGCATCATATGAGGCATTGTGGGCACCATATGACTTCATGTTCAGCCGCGTCATACCCGCAGGCGCTGCCACGGCCGGACTTGCCTGTATCAGGGGTACCGCCGCAGAGAAGACTGTCACCATGATCGCAATAGCATGAAGTAATTTCTGGTGAAATTTACGAAAAAGCAAAGTTTTTGACAATTATTTTCCTCCGTTTTCTAATTTCTAACTGCACCTGTCAGAACCATTCATTCGGGTTCCCTGTTTCCTTGAGCATCCTGCAAAAAACAAGAAGCCCGGAAAAGGCGATTCACTCGCTCTTCCTGGGCTTCTTTACAAGCTATCCAGAAACTGTCTTACTGAACTTGGGCAGGTAAAGTGTCCTGTCTTGCAATACCGGGTTTCTGGATGAATTCTAGCCTCGTTGGGACGGTTACCCCGTCTTATTCAGTTGTCACTACGTCAGTTTAACCTTCCTCCCCTCCTTTAATCCTTTTCCCCTCCTTTTGTGATTTGCTTCATCTTGTTGAATATCTCGCGCAGCGTGAGCACGGCGATATGCTTTCTGCCGTGCCTCCTGTCCATAATCACAATCTTATCGCCCCTGATTTCCGCCAGTGTCTCCTCACCGCAGCAATCGCACTTTATCTTGTAGTAATTAGCGCTCGTACCCAAATACCCCACCTATCTACCAACGAAGATACACCACAGACTCGCTAATGTTTCGTCAGTCTCTCCAGTATCAAATACCTAGTTCCAACACCTGCCCCACCATCATCAGCAATTGTTCATCTAGTAACAATTACCTAAGTTACCAAAAGTATAGACCAGCCCCCAAGTATTAATCAAGCCCTACAAAAGTAACCAGCCACGCATTACTAAAGTAATGAGTAATGACGCTAACTTTTTCGCACACGGATAAAAAACGGGGGAAACAATGCCGTCAGGCTGAGGGAAGGAATGCAGGTGACTGGCGGGATAAAAACCAGTCTTGGAGATGGGCTTCTACGGCTGCGGGCGGGCGGGGATAAGCTTGCCGTAGCTTTTCAGGAGGGTGGCGTATTCTTCAAACCAGGGCGCGATGGTGCTGTATTCAGCGTTGTTGATATAGCAAAAGGCAATTCCCTTGTTCCAGGCATCAATCGTAAGGTCAAGGGCATCCTGGACGGTATAATCCGGATTAAACCCGGTCACACTGATGCAGTGCCCCCATTCCTTCTGCACCGGGCTTAAGTCCTGCCCGTGCCAGTCCTCCGTTGAATGCATGAAGTCAAAGCCCCCTTCAGTGAAGAACCAGGGATCAAAACTGTCTTCGCCCACATTGCCCCAGGTGATGAGACCGTAGCTTTTGGCATGGGTCGTCAGCTCCCTGAGATAGCTTTTGGCACTCTCATCGGGAAACTTGCTGCATTCATCGACAAAAATACCGTCCACGTGATCAAGCCGGGCCATATTGGTGATGAGCTTTTTGTTCATCTCCAGGCTGTACCACTGCGGGTCAACGTCGCCGGCGCTCCCTGTGCCCTCATACCCACCGGTAAGATAGCCGATAACCTTGATGCCCGCCGCCTGGTAAACAGCCACATTCTGCAGAAGCTCATCGGTATCATAACCAGATATCTCACCCCAGAGACCATGAGGCGGATTATCAATGACATACTCAGGATGGATATTCAGGATACGGGCATCGTATTCCGGGCTGTGCTTGCCGTAAGACTTCATGTTAAGCCGCACCGGCAGGTCAAGCGTCGCAGGCAGCGTGGGAGCGGGGGGCAAGGGTGGAGAAGCTTCCGGAGAAAAAGACGGGGAGGGTGTCGCAGACGGCAGTAAGACAGTAACTTGAGGCACGACTGTCGTCACCGCTTTTGATGCCCATGCGACCAGGAGAAAGATCGTAACGAGAGCCGCGATGAGAAAGACATTCCTGCGCGTTAACATGAAAACGACCCCCTTTCCCCGGGAGAAACGGCTGTCATAAGCGAGCCGCATTATTCCCTGTGACCACATCATACAGGTTATCCGAAAACTGTTTTTCCGCATATGAGCAGATAATGTGCCCTATCTCATCAGGAGACGGAGTTTTTGGATGGTTGCGACATTTGACGACAGCCCGCTCGCGCTGCCGGTCTAACTACAAGATAGCAGGTAGCACTCGCTTTTGGCAAAGTAAAGACTCCGGGTATTGTTAATTTTTATAACATCTCTGCCTCAGATCTGCGCAAAACTAGGTAGTGGTTTGACGCAAGTTAAGTACCCTTACGGATATTCCCGGTCTCAAGCCCTGTGATATTAGTTATAAAAGCTATCCCAAAACTGCTTTTACGCAGCCGGACACGGAACCTGCCCCGTCTTACGGTGCCGCCTTTCCGGATGAGTCGTAAAATCAGGCTTAATTCAAAGCGTCATATTCAATAAAAAGCGAGAGACAAATTCGGCAAAATGAAAATCACCAAAAGAAAATTGATACTGGCAGCATTAGCCTTATTCACGTTGCCGTGGCTTGCCGTTCATGGTGCACCGGAGGCAAGGGCAGCCACTTCCTCCGGTATACCCATCAGCGCCGCCATCCTCATTGACAGGGAAAACACCTTAACCGACCGTCGCTCCGACCTTTACCTGAGCATGGAAAAAATTCTTGGCGTCAACAAGATTCCTTTTGACAGTCTGGATATATCGGAAATCGCCTATGGAACATTTCTCAATGACGCCTCAGTCTCGAGGTATTCGGTACTGCTGCTCATGACCCCCGGCTTTCGAATTAACGAAACAAGCAGCCGGCTCATCACGAGCGCCGTGTCAAAAGGTATGGGTGTGGTCAGCCTCCTGCCCGATGCGGTGAACACCGAACTCATGCCAGTTTTCGGGATCGAAAACATGGAGGGAGATACGTGGCTCACGTCACAAAATCTCCGAATCCTGCAGGATAAATTCACCATCGCCTACAACGGGCAAACGATCGACGGTGAATTTATGTATCAGGAGCACCGGTTACTTCCTGATACCGGGCTTATCGCCACCTGCGATGACCCGGATCAAGCGGCAATCTGGACATACCAATACGGTGCCGGGAAGGCCGTCTTTCACAACAACAACGCCACCTGGACAAAGAAGTACCAGGGTCTCATCCGGCAAAGCATCCTTTATGCGATGCCCGTGGGGGTTGCCTGCCCCGTCAATGCCGGATGTATCATGGTGGATGATTGTCCCGTTTCATTCTATACAGATCAATCGGTGGTGGACGAGTACGATAACTACTACCTGAATTTCAGGAACTGGCTCCAAGCCTATCATCTCACGGCGACATTCTTCCCTGCCCTGTCCTATTCCGGGGAGATAGACGATTTCTGGGTTCATCCCGAATCGCTGGAGTGCGCCCGTGACATTGTGACATCGGGGGACGAACTGGGGCTGCACTGCGGGAACAAGCATACCCCGCTCAGTATTGATTCCTGGGACAGTAAAGCCGCCCTCGATGCTGAGGTCAAGGAGATGATGAAGGCGACTTCTCAGCTTCGGGCGAGGCTTTATGAAAACTACGGCACGGCGCTTGCCCCCATCGTTTCTTATATGGCACCGGGAAACGAGATTGATGACGACGGGTATCAAGCCCTTGATCAGGAAACAATGGTCAGGTATGTCGGCACGCTTTATTTCGGGAATGACGACACGCTGCAGAAAGACTTCGGTCGGGAAGGCAGCACGAATATCTTTAACCTGCCTCCTGTTGACGGAGAGGGGTTCTATGCTTTCGGCCAGTCCCGTGACAGTAACACCACCTCCCGATGGAACAATCTCCGCTCGGTCATCGAAAGCGGTGATTCTTATCTCATCTTCACCAATGCCTACGAGGCAGATTTAAAGGACGGGAACCCTTCGCCCGATGCTCCCATCAGCAAATTATTTGATGGGTATCAGGCATGGGGTGATTACGTCAGCCAGCACTATCCTTTCTACCACTGGTGGACTGCAGGGGAACTGGGGCGCTACCTGGAAAACAGACAGGGCACCCTGGAAGCAGCGTGGTTCCCGGAGAACAACACCCTGAGGATAAAGCCCCCCCAACCGGATGATGTGATTCACATCAAAACAGATAAATACCTGGCAGGCATCTCCATAAACGAAACAGATATTACCCTGAAATTTGATGACGAGCGCGATCATCCTGTCAGCTCCGCGCAATATGATCTCCTGACACTGGACGGGAACTATTTCCTGTCGCTCAGGGACTCAAGACAATCAGGAGCGATGGCACCGGAAACCCCGTTTACATTTAAACCTGTCACGATGCCGGTCAGACCGGGGAATGTGATGACCGGGGGGAAACTATCCCTGCCGACCGAAGCCAAATCCCTGGTTGCCCTCCTGAGCATCACCGCCGCCGGAATGTTTTTCTTAGCCGGCACGCTGATCGTACACCGGCTAAACAGATAATTGACGTCAGTGGTTTATGAAAGGAACAAATGAAGGTATGTCTTATCTCGGAAGGCTCTTATCCCACCG
>JBDRFO010000202.1:0-2087 GCA_043818655.1 Chloroflexota bacterium | reverse complement strand
CTGTTTGCGCAGTGTGGACATCACAGAGCGCTGCGTGCTTTGTCCCAAGAATGGCAACTGCGACCTGCAAAAAGTAGCTAAATACATTGGTATTGGAGTAGAGGAAAGGCCGCTACCTTATACTAATATTGAACAACCTGTTGACGCCAAGACTCCGCTCTTTGACAGGGACTACAATTTGTGCATCGGCTGCACCCGGTGTGTCAGAGTCTGCCGGGAGGTGCGCGGAGCAGATGCTCTCGGTTATGTTTTTCAAGATGGCAAGGTGATAGTTGGTGCCAGGGGCCCCAGCATTAAGGAGTCGGGCTGCGTCTTCTGCGGCATGTGCGCCGAGGTCTGTCCCGTCGGCGCCATAACCGACCGGGATATTAAGCCGGCAGAGCGCGAAGAAAAACTGGTTCCCTGCCGGGCCGCCTGTCCAGCGGGAATAGACGTTCCACGTTATGTTCGTCTGATAAAAGAAGGAAAGTATGCCGAAGCACTGGCTGTAGTTCGGGAGAAAGTCCCATTCCCATCGATTCTGGGGCATGTTTGCCTGACATTCTGTGAGAAGGAGTGCCGGCACAAGGAACTAAATGAGCCGATAGGAATAAGGCCATTAAAGCGCCTTGCCGCAGAGCATGATGACGGGTCATGGAAAAAGAGAGCCAGATTCGCTCCAGCCACGGGTAAGAAGGTAGCCGTTGTCGGCTCAGGTCCGGCGGGGCTGACCGCTGCTTACTACCTGGCCAAGCTGGGGCATAAAGTAACCGTTTTTGAGTCCCTGCCTGTAGCCGGAGGTATGCTGCGGGTAGGTATTCCCGAATACCGTTTGCCTGCGGAAGTGATTGAGGCCGAAATAGATGAGATAAGGAATGTCGGCGTTGAGATTAAGACAAATACTAAAGTTGAGTCGCTGGACAAACTCCTGGAGCAGGGGTATGATGCTACCCTGCTGGCAGTTGGCGCTCACCAGGGAATAAAGCTGCCCATTCCCGGGTCTGACCTTGAAGGAATACTAATCAATACCTCGTTGCTGAGGGATGCGCGTCTGGGCAAGGAAGTCAAGATGGGGGAGAAGGTGGTGGTGCTGGGGGGTGGTAATGTTGCCTATGATTGCGCTCGCACCAGCCTGAGATTAGGCGCTAAAGAAGTCAGGGTCGCCTGTCTGGAGCCTGAGGGTGGTATGCTGGCTACCGCCGATGAGATTGAAGAGGGCGAGGCAGAGGGTATCATCATTCATTGCTCCCATACCTTTAACAGGATAGTCGATGATGGTAACGGACATGTTGCCGGTGTCGAATGCCATGATGTCAGCTCCTTTGCGTTTGATAGCACAGGCAGGCTTAAGGTTAATGTTGTCGCTGGCTCAGAGCATATCCTGCCGGCGGATACGGTCATCTTCGCCGTGGGGCAGGTACCTGAGCTTGAACTGATTAAGGAAGTCAGCGAAATCCGGACTGTCAGAGGGCGATTTGTAGCGATTAATGCAGATACCTTAGCCACCGGTAAAGAGGGCATTTTTGCGGCTGGTGATGCGGTGACGGGTACTACATCGGTTATTGAGGCAATCAATGCTGGCAGGAAGGCAGCCAGCTCAATGGATAAGTATCTCGGTGGCAATGGAGAAATTGACGAAACGCTGGTTGACACTGAGGAGGCTAACCCTTATGTGGGGAGGCAAGAAGGTTTCGCTGATAAGCAGCGTCTACCGGTAGCGAACCTCCCTGTGGAACAGAGAAAGAGTAACTTTACCCAAGTGGAGCTTGGATACAGCGCAACTGAAGGTGTTGATGAGGCGACACGCTGCCTCCAGTGTAACCTTAGATGTGAAATATCACCCTCTCCATTACCGCCGGAGAAAAAGCCGGAACCTACACCGGAGACTTTTGCCCTTTCTTCTTGAGAAAAACTTAATCTGGAGTGACTCAATACTTTTTTAGGTAGTAACATGATGAATAAGATTACTTTAACGATTAATGACCAACAGGTTGAAGGCAGCGAGGGCATGACGGTGCTGGAAGTGGCTAATGAGGCTGGGATATACGTCCCGACATTGTGTTACCATTCTTATCTAGCTCCTTTCGGGGGCTGTCGCTTATGCGTGG
>JBDRFO010000201.1:0-14590 GCA_043818655.1 Chloroflexota bacterium | reverse complement strand
TGGTGTAATTTTCTGGGTCGGTGCGGGAATATTTGTGTATATTAAGACTCTGGTTGTTGTTTTCTCAGCGGGTATCTTGTGGATATAGTATTTGGTTTTCTTATTCCTGTAACCTGTTATGGGTCTATCTTTATTATATGGTTTCTTGAGGGAGCCTTCCCAACAATGCTTCTCATTCCTTATTTTGCTCAATTCATGGGTCTTTTGTTAATGGGTATCGGTGGAGCTTTAAAAGGAGATTATTAATAATAGTCTCGTTTCCAGGATAATACAATTTTATTAAACTTCAAACGGTCATAGTAAGATATATATTCCCAAAGAATTTAGAACACTTCCAAACTCTCTTATCTGTTGAATGACAAGAGATTCACTTCACTATTGCCCAGTATAACTTGAGGCTATCTTCAAACTTTACTGACCTAGTATAAAGCTGAACCATCTGAAGGCTAGACCAGCCACCAAGCCTTTGAATATGAAGGCTATCAACACCCCTCTTAGCCAAGATTGAAGCAAAACTACGCCTGAATGTGTGGGGATTACACGTCAAACCAATTTTGGCTTCTAATCTTCTTAGTAGAGCTATAATGCCCCATCTGTTAATATCCCAGATATTGCCATTGGCTTTATAGTCAGCTAACCATAATCTCATTAAGTCTTTCGTTACTTACCCAAACGGGGCATAGCCTTGTTTGCCACCTTTACGCCAAACCTTAACCAGATAGTTCACCCAGTCAATATCTTCAACCTGAATGCTGGCAAGTTCATTTAACCTTAGACCGCTACCAGCAAAAAGTGAGATGATAGCTTTGTCCCTGATAGATTCAGCGTGCTCTATGAGATAGCTAATCTGTTCAGTATTTAAAGACGGCAGTATCTTCTTTTCTACTTTGGGACTTTCAATCATAAGCATCGGATTGTTTTGTGGGCTTAGTCCTAATCCTGATTTTGGAGAATATAGCCAGTGCTAAAATACTATCAAGGCTCGGCAATAAGCATGTTTACCACCATTAGAGCACTTCAATTTATCAAAAAAGTCTTGAATTTCTAAAGTTTTGATACCAATGCCAATAATGCTTGTGGCTCTGGTTAGTCTATCTTGATAGAATTCCGGTGTTCTGTGAGATAATCCTTGTCTTCTTGAAGCAATGAAACTGCTTATCAGTTTGGAGGGAGTGTTAAACAAATTAGGGTTCTTTAGCTTGAATTCTGGTCGGGGTGAGAGGATTTGAACCTCCGACCACCTGAACCCCATTCAGGTGCGCTACCAGGCTGCGCTACACCCCGACTGATTTATACTAGCACAAATTACCAGGGCTAACAAGCCTTTAAAATCAATTGGCATCGTTCTAATTTGCCTGGTATCATTGCTAGAGCAAAGCCCGAAGCAACGACAGAGCGGATGTTTGTCAATGTTTCATCGCTTCACTTCTCAAAATGACAATTCGGTTTTAACCAAAGCAGAACGATATAAAATCAGGGGTGCTGTTCAGTTTCTTGCTCAGCCACCGCTTACCGGGCTTTTGCTTTCAGGGTTGCTTATTGATTTCAGGCTGTCGTTAGCATGGAGCCAGTGGAGCTCTTTTGATTTGCGCGTGGGTCTTGCCTCCCATGTCTCAACCCTTGTTTTTGCCGCCATGTTCAGGGGAAATACCATGCCAAGGGTTTCCCGAAGGCTCAGGTAGCTGAGCGATGAAGCCGTGCGCTTCAGGATCGCCGGTGTGCTGTAGAAACGCCGCACAACCTCATCGGTTCCGGTTTGAAGATCTTCCGGGGTCATTCTCTTTGGCTGGAAGACAACGTGAAAAAAATCGTAGTAACTCCAATCCCTGGTGAGAATACGCCCCTGCTGCTCCAGCTGATGATAAATCAGGGTTCCCGGTAACGGTGTCAGTATTGCAATCTGGGCAAGCTCGATGTGACTTACCCTGAGAAAATCCAGTGTCCGGTCGAATACATCAGGCCCGTCCTCGTCAAAGCCGAAGATAACCCCTGCCTCGAGAGCGATCCCGGCTTTATGGAGTGTTTCAATCCTTTTCCGATAGGTCTCTGCCGGGCAGAATTCTTTTCTTATCCGGCGCAGGCTTTCGTCAGAGATTGACTCAATCCCCACGAACAAGCCCTTGCAGCCGCCCGCAACCGCTGCCTCAAGGAGTTCCGGGTCCTCTGCGATCGTCAGTGCCGCCTGGCTGTACCAGTGCCGGTTGAGTGATTTCAGACCAGTGAACAGTTTCAGTGCGTACGTGCGGTCGGCAACCAGGTTGTCATCAATGAAGATCACCAGCCTGCCGGGAAGAGCCGCAACCTCCGCAAGCACTTCTTCAACCGGCCTGTGGCGGTAGCGGGCGCCGTAAAACGAGCTGATTGAGCAAAAGGTGCAGTGATTCGGGCAGCCTCTTGACGTCTGGACGCTGTTCCGTGTGTAGTATTCCTTGCGGGTAAGAAGGTCGCGTCGCGGCAGCGAAAGGCCGCGCAGGCTGGCTGACGGGTCACTGCGGTAAACCCTCTGTAAAGACCCAAGCTCCAAGTCATGAAGCATCTGTGGCCATGAAGGCTCGGCGTCACCGATGCAGACCGCATCACAGTGTGCCAGAGCTTCTTCCGGCAGAAAACTGGGGTGGTAGCCCCCGGCAAGCACAGGGATGCCCCGGCGGTGAAATTCCCGTGCAATCTCGTAGGCACGCGGCGCTCCTGCCGTCATGAAGGAAAGGCCAACGCAGGTCGGCCCCGGGGAGAAATCAATCGGGCTGACATACTCGTCAACAATCTTCACCTCCCAGTCGGGTGGGGTTGCCGCCGCAACCGCAAGGAGACTGAGGCGCGTATGACGGAAGAAACGAGCCACAACCGGTTTGCCCCCTGGTTTTACCCGGCAGCTCCGGGGTGCCGGGCAGACAAGCAACACCTGTTTTTTCATCGTTAGCCTCCGTACCATAGTGTACACTGTTGTGATCGCTCATGGCAAAATACCTTCTTAGAGGCCATCCAAAAACTCAGTATTCTGAGATAGAGCGCATTACCTGCGCATATTCAGAAAAACAGTTTCTGGAACTGGTAGGTTCTATCGGAGACTGGGATTGTCTTGGTGTGATACTATCGATTCAGACAGGGACAGGAGCAGCGTCAGGGAGTCAAGGGCTTGTTGAAAACAGAACCCGGATTTGTTTTTCGGATTATCAGGTGATAGTAAGCAGCTTCAATAACAGGAGAAACACCAGCAGTATGGCGATTGCCAGTGATCCCAGGGCAATATCACCGGATATGCTGGCAAGAAAGGGGGACAGATTTCTCCATGCCGGTCGGAAAGCTGGTGCAATCCATCTCTTCATTTTTTGGAGCAATGTATACTCTGCCTGCTCTATCGAATGATACGTTTCCTGACGCAGATGGTATTCGTATTCCAGTCCTGCCTCGGCGGCGTCGGTGAAAGCCGATTGAATTTTCCAGCTGTCCTCCCGAAATATGAGGCAGAAAGAGACAAATCCTTTTGCCAACAGTACGTAGCAGTAATTGATGCTCAGCCAGTCTGGCGGTTTGATACGGGGAAGCAGACGGATCCTGCAATTACCTTCAAAAAGCCTCAGGTATCGGGCGAGGAAGAAAGCTGATGTCCCCAGCAGAAACGGCAGGATAATGCCCCAGATATTTGACCACGTGAAAAAATGAAGCTCAGCAATGTGTGCCACGCTGTGCACGTCAAGCCCATGGAACATGATGGTTGCTGGAATAATAAGATGTTTCAGGATAAAACCGGGGAAGATTCCCGTAATCAACACGCCGACGGCGAGTATGCCGGTGGCGCCGAGCATCCACGGAGGGGCTTCGGTTATTTCATGTGAATCGTGGGCGTGCTGTCCGGAGGATTTACGAAAAAAGGTGTAGTAGGTCGTCTTGAGAAAATAGAGAACGGTGCCGCCAGCCGTAATGATATAAATTATCTCCGCCGCCTGCAGCCAGAGAACATGGGACGGTGCGTCCCCTGATGCCATATGTCCTGCCTCGACAATGGCATGATGGAGAAGGGTCTTGGAGATAAAACCGTTCAACAGGGGAACCCCCATGATACCCATTGCGGCAATGCACCAGAAAACAGTCGTGAGGGGCATTTTGCGGTACAGCCCGCCGAGGCGGAACATGTTAAGCTCATGGGTGCAAAACAACACGGAGCCGGCCAGAAGGAAGAGGCAACTTTTAAAGAGGGCATGGCTTAAAATGTAGTACAGGCTACCGGTAAGCCCGATTGCCCCTTCTTCCCCCAGGTAGGCAAAGCAGCCAACGCCAAGAAGGATAAAACCCATCTGGCTCACACTGGAATACGCCAGCGTTCTTTTCAGGTCACTCTGGACAACCGCCAGTGCCATGCCGACAAACATGGTCACCAGGGCAATCCAGATTAAGACAAAGCCGGCGAGCTGAACATCCCGGGATAAGCTGCTGACAATCACAGTTACCGTCTCTGTCCCGTGAGAAACAAGCTCTGATGTCACGTGAGATGCCTGCGCTGCCGCTTCTTCATGCAGCGGAGAGTAGAAGAAGCTGGCAATCACCCTGATGATGCCGTATGCCCCGGCTTTGATCATCACTCCGGAAAGAAGGGCGCTTCCGGGAGAGGGGGCAACGGGATGGGCATCGGGAAGCCAGACATGCAGCGGTATCATCCCGGCCTTGACGCCGAACCCCGCGATAAAAAAGACGAGGACGAAAAACTTTAGCGGGGCAGTTAGCAAAACGCTCCCGTCTGCCGGGATAAAATCCACCGTTCCGGCATAGTGAAAGTAAAGGAGAATACCCGTGAGCAGGCTGAGTCCACCGACAACCGTCATGTAGAGATACTTGTTTGCCGCTGCTTTTGCCGCTGCCGTCTCTGCATGAATCACCAGGAAATAGGCAGCCAGCCCCATAATCTCAAAGAAGATAAAAAGGCTGAAGAAATCATGCACCAGAAAGATGCCCAGGGTTGCGGCTTCGGTAATCATGACGGAAGCGAAGAAACGGGTGCGCTTTTCCTCGTGGTACATGTAGGAAGATGCGTGGGCGACGGCGGCCACCCAGACGACAGAAGCAATCAGGGCAAAAAACAACCCCATGGCATCCGCTTCTAGGTTTAGCGCAAAATCTCCGCCTATCCTGACGAACCTCGTCGCAAAATAGAGCCTGTCCCCCCCCATTGACCTTAATACCATCGCCGCCACGGTGCCGGCGGTGAGCAGCGTTGCCAGAAAGGCAACCATGTCTCGCATCTTTTCGTTGCGACGACCGATAAAGACAACCGCTACTGCCGCCAGAGCAGGGATCACAATCGCCATTAGCGGGAGAAGCGATGATATTTTCACAACGTCATGAGCGTACAAAGGCATTCCCTCTCTTTAAACATGACCGGGTCAGGTTCAACAGACAGGACATTTCTGCTGGCATTCTCCCCATATGATCATTATACCAGACGGGGGTTTAATGAAAAAACCCCTGCAATGCTTTGCTTACCTCGGAGTACGGAAACCCCGGGACATCAACCAGAGCACCGCTGACAACGACAAGAGCCGCCAGGATGACCACCGGCACGATCATGGCACGGCTTGCTTCGGCTCCCGGATGAAACACCGGGTGCTTCACACCCTCAGGGTGCTCAAAGAACGCGGTGTATATTACGGGCAGGAAATAGACGGCATTGAGCAGGGCGCTGACGAGCAGAATCCCGATAAACATGGGATTACCCGCTTCCAGGGCGCCGATACCGAGCAGCCATTTGGAAATAAAGCCGACGGTGGGTGGTGTCCCCATCATGGCAAGAGCGGCAATGGCAAAACAGACCATCGTCACCGGGAGCCGGTATCCGATTCCTTTCATTTCACTGACATTCCTTTTCCCGGTACGCACAAGAATGATCCCTGCACAGAGGAAGAGGCAGCCCTTCATCAGGGCATGGTGCGCGATGTGCATCATCCCACCCAGAACACCGTGGTAGCTTGCCAGCGACAGCCCGAGAAGGATATAGGAGACCTGCCCGATGCTGGAGTAAGCCAGCCGTCTTTTCAGGTTATCCTGGGCAACCGCAAAGATCGAGGAAACAACGATGGTGATGCTGGCGATCATGGCAAGATAAATGGAAAGGTTCAACTCCTTAAAAAGGGCCAATCCGAAGACGTTGAGCACCACCCTGGTAATGCCAAAAGCACCGGCTTTCAGAATTACCCCCGAGAGCACGGCGCTTGCGGGTGACGGGGCAGCCGGATGGGCATCAGGAACCCACCCGTGTAAAGGGATAATCGCCGCCTTGACGCCAAACCCTGCCAGGTAGGCGAAAAAGATGAAGGTCAGCACTGTCCGGGAGGCTGTCTTCAGGCTGAGTATCCCGCCGGACACGATGCTGAGGTTACCCCCTCCCCAGAAATACTGTGCAGCAATGGCAAAAAAGATGACCGCACCGCCGCTGGTGGCATATATCAGGTACTTGAGTCCGGCACGGCGTGCTTCCGGTGTTTCTTCATGGATAATTAACGGGTAAGCTGCGAAGGTCATCAACTCGTAGAAAATGAAGTAGGTAAACATGTTCTGCGAGAAAGCGCATCCCAGGATAAAAGAGTCGCAGAGTGCCATAAACCCGTAGAAGCGGTTTTCCCCGTGCTCGATATAGCCGAGCGAAAAGATGGTGGCCAGCATCCAGATGAATGTCAGAACCATCCCGTAGTAGTAACCGAGGGCATCAACGGTGAAATGGATGTTGATGTGCTCAATCCCCTGGATGATATTGATGCCAAGGTTTTTCCCGTCCAGAATGTCAGGCAGAAGGGACAGGACGACGGCGAATGCCAGAACGCTCCCTCCCACGTGAAAAGCCCTTTTCAGGTTCCGGTTATTCCGGAACAGGATTATTCCCAGCAGGGACATCCAGGGCATGAGAAAAGCAACCAGCGGTCGTACCGAATATATTTCACCAGACATTATATTCCTTTTTCGCTCTTTAGAAGAGGGTCTCTACTGCTTTTTCGAGCAGTCGCAGGATAGGAAAAGAAAAAACCCCAAATAACAGTGTTGACAGTGCCAGAATCCAGACGGGGACAAGCATTGAAACCGGGACATCATCCGCTACTTTATCCCAGTGCCCTCTCTCCGGGGGCAGGAAAAACATGTAGGAAACAACCCGGAAACAATAGAAGGCAGCAAGCACGCTGCCAGTGAGTAGCGCGACGGTTAGAATAATATTACCCGAACTCAGGCTTCCGGTAATCAGGTACCATTTGCTGAAAAAACCGGCGCTTGGCGGTATGCTCACCACAGATGCGGCCGCCAAGGCAAAGGCGGCGCAGGAAAACGGCATTTTCCTCGCCGCCCCCTTCAAATCATTGATATTACGGTACCCCGACGCATAGATGATTGAGCCTGCAACCATGAAAAGGCAGGCTTTTGCCAGTGAGTGGTCGAGAATGTGGAAAATACTGCCCACCAGCGCGGCTTTGTTCATCAGCCCGACACCGATATAAATGTATCCGATATGCGCCACGGTGGAATAGGCGATCATCCTTTTCAGTTCCTTTTGCCTGATTGCCATGATGGAGCAGAAAATAATGGCAAACGCCCCGATAAAAGAGAGCATAGTGCTGATGCCATTGATTTCAGGAGAATAGTGTACCGTATATATATTGTAGGTAAAGCGGATGATACCGAGGATACCCATCTTAACGACGAGCCCGGAAAGCAGGGCACTGATCGGAGAGGGGGCAATGCTGTGGGCATCGGGAAGCCAGATGTGAAGGGGAAAGAGCGCCGATTTGACGGCAAAGCTGATCACAAAGATTCCGTAGGCGATGATTGCAATCCGCGGGTAGCTCGTGGCGGCGATTTTCTGTGTCAGGTCACCCATGTTGAGGGTACCGGTCACCGCGTAGAGAAAAGCGATTGCAAAGAGCATCAGAATTGATGACGGCACCCCCATCAGCAGGTATTTGAAGGAGGCTCTGATTGCCCTGCCGCTTTCTACTACGGCCACCAGGGCGTAAGAGGTAATCGCCATGATCTCAATAAAGACAAACATATTGAAAATGTCGCCGGTCGCAGAGAAGCCGAGCATCGAGCCGGTAAGAAGAAGGAAAAGGGTGTAGTAATGCGGAATCTTATCCGTATCAATCTCGCGAGGGATATATCTTTCCGAGTAGATGACAGCCATCAGGCTTACCGCTGCCACCAGGATCATCATGAACAGCCCCAGGAAATCAATCTTGATTTCGATACCGAGGGGCGGTCTCCATGAGCCCGTGTAATAACTGAGGTACCCCTTCGCCAGCACCCCGGGAATCAGCGAGACGCTCATTGCAAGCGAGGATGCGATAGCCGTCGCGGTAATCGGCATTGCCAGCCCTTTCCGCCATGCCGCCAGTATGGAGAGCATTACGGCGCCAAGAATCGGTACGGCAATGATAAAGACCGGGAAATGTTGTGTTAAGCCCATGCCTAATCCCCTGTCTCCTCGAACTCATCCACGTTCAGGGTTCCGTAGTGCCTGTAGAGTCTGATGGTAAGAGCAAGGGCGAGGGCGCTCGTGCTTACCGCAACGACAATGCCCGTGAGAATGAGGGCTTGGGGAATCGGGTTGACCATCATGATCGTTTCCGCTCCCTCCACGGCGATCGGGGCAATCCCCTGTTTCAAATAGCCGATGGAGACGAGAAAAAAGAAAACCGAGGTCTCCATGATGTTCAGCCCGATAATCTTCCTGATGATATTTCGCTGCATAATCAGGGTGTAAAACCCCAGAGAGAACAGCGCCATGGAGACCAGATAGTTCAGATTGATGACGATGTTTTCCACAGGCTACTCCTCTTTCAACAAAGCGAAAAGAATTGATATAAATTCCATGGCAACCCCTGTTCCGATACCGACCCCAACCAGGAGCAGCATGAAGGTACGGACAGCGGTCTGAAAAGGGACGGGAATCCCGGGCAAAAGATAGGTAAGGAAATTGGTCCCGAAGAAGACACCGCTGACACCGACGACCAGAAAGGCGATTACGGGAGCATCCTCCAGGGGGATCCTGATGCGTTCCGGGATTCTTTTTTCCGCTTCATTTAACCCGAAAAGAGACGTAAATATTATCAGGCTGGCACCGATAATCGCTCCACCCTGAAACCCTCCCCCCGGCGAGACATTCCCATGAAGGATGGTATAGACAGAGAAAAGAAGGATGAAAGGCACCATTATCCTGACCGCCGTCAATATGATGGCGCTTGGGGCAACACCGGTAGGGTTTTCCGGGATGGATGCCGCCAGCCCCTTCTTTTTTCGGGAGAGCACTGCCAGCACGGCCGTTACGGCACAGAAGAGAACGGTTACCTCACCAAGAGTGTCGTAACCGCGGTAGTTCAGAATAATACAGGTAACGATGTTTTCCGCACCGGCCTCCTCTACCCCGTATTCCAGGTAGTGCGGGACAATGTTCTGAGCGGACGGATTGTCCGGTTCTCCCATGGGCGGCATGATGCAGGCAGCGTACAGGAGGGTCAGTGACAGCATCCCGGTAAAAACGGCGGCAAGCCATTTTTTCATTTGTTTTTCCCCCTGGTTTTGAAGATGGTCACAACAAAAAGCACCGTGGTAATACCGGCGCCAATCGCCGCCTCAGTCAGCGCCAGGTCCGGCGCCTGAAGCCGCTGCCACATGATTGCCATCACCAGGCTGTAGGATGAGAAGGCAATCACCGCCCCCATGAGACTGCGGATCAGAACGGCAGAAAGAGCCGAACCGAGAAGCAATAAGAGCAGTACCAGATTAAGCAAATCAGGCATCTTTAAGTTTTCCCTGCTTATGACCCGGGCACGAATAATTCACACTCTGTGCTGCGGTCAGTTGAGCGATCAAGAGTCGTTTTTCTCCATCTTCTTCTGAGGATTGACCTGTGGCTCCGTCCCGCCGTGCTTGAGGCCGCTTTTTATGGCCGAGCGTCCAATTGCGTGGCTGCAGACAACGCTTGAGATGAGCAGGAAAAAGGTGATCAGCCCAAGACGGTAAATATCGCTTGACCATCCGCCATAGATGGCCATTGCCAGTATGACTGAACCGGAACCAAGCGTATCGCACTTGGTGGCGGGATGAAGTCTGGAAAAGACGTCCGGCAGCCTGAGGACACCCAGCGTCCCGACGATGAAAAAGAAGCAGCCAGTTATCAGGAGGATAACCACGATGATGTTAACTATCATAATTATTTCTCTCGTCGCTTCCTGTTTCCAGATAGCGGGAGGCGGCTACCGTGACAACGAAATTCAGCAGGGCGTAGACCATGGCGACGTCCAGGTAAAGATTGCTTTTAAAGATAAAGGAGACCAGCACCAGCAGGGTAAGTGTCTTTGTGCCGACGATATTAATGCCGAGAATACGGTCCTGTATCGTTGGCCCGCTAACCGCCCGGTAGAGGCAAAGAAAGGAGTTTAACACGATGATAATGGCCACCAGTGTGAGCAAGTTGTTCATCCAGTTGGCTCTTTACTGTTTTCATTGTCGACAAGTCTTTGCCTGAAGAGCCTGGCAATCATCTGCTCCTTTGGTCGCCGGGCAAAGCCTTCCTCATGGCGTGCGGCAAGTCCGTGCACACTGAACACATCATCCTGAATATCCACGACCACCGTGCCGGGGGTCAGGTTGATAACCGCAGCATACACGGCCCTGGGTAAGTCTCCCTTCAGGCGGGTTTTCACGGGAAAAATGCGCGGCTCAATGGGAAGCCGGGGATTAATGACAATCATGGCAACATCGATGTTGGCTTTGATAATTTCCCACGTGATGGAGAGAGCAAAAACCGGGAAGCGGAGCAAAAACGGGATGGTAATATCCGGGTCAAGCCCGCGTCCCAGAATCCGTTGCGTCAGAAAGGCAACGAAAAAAGAACATACCAGCCCGGACAGAATGTTATAGATGGTAAAAGATGCGGTGATAGCAATCCAGAATACAAAAAGCAGGCAAATGAAGAGTAAATGCTGAGCGTAATTATGACGTTCTGTCGTTTGTTCGCTCCATTTATCTAGAAGTCATCCAGAAACTCAGTACCGCGAGACAGAGCATATTTTATGCTCAGCGACAAAAAATAGTTTTTGGATAGCTTGTAATATAGTACCACCCAGCAAAGCATTTTAACACAGAAGAAAATAAATATCCAGCATTTGTGCTCATGGATTCTGCTCAATCATGATTTGTAAGCTGGTTTTCGCCACCGCAAATGAGTTTGAGAACAACCATGTTTGAGCAATAAGTTGAGCTTGACACTTATTGCTTCCCCTGATAGACTCTAATGGCGAAGTGGCCCCGTGGTGTAGCGGTCAAACATGCCACCCTGTCACGGTGGAGATCAGGGGTTCGAATCCCCTCGGGGTCGCCAGCAATATCTTTAGCGTGACACTCAAACGATAACCTAAAGAACGGCTCCAGTTCAATCTTTGGCTTTACGACCACGATCTTACCGCCATTATCCAACCTGATTTCCTCAAACAGTACTCGGA
Organism: Chloroflexota bacterium; assembly: GCA_043818655.1. GTDB lineage: Bacteria > Chloroflexota > Dehalococcoidia > Dehalococcoidales > JAZDNC01 > JBDRFO01. The sequence continues at coordinate 3,113 of JBDRFO010000201.1, read as the reverse complement.
CCAGCTTGTTCCCTTGCTCCTGATTGACCTCCCGCCAGGCTTCGGCTACGTTGGACAGGAAGTCAGCCAGTCTTTTGAGATTGTCTTTGGAACTCGTAACTGGCAATAGGTGTTGGAGTTGTGCAGTTCAGTTTCCCTGTAATCTTTTAGATATTCTTCTTGGCCTTTATGACCCCAACGGTACCGGTCCTTCAATCTAGTGTAGTGTTTTACAAATGTCTTTACGGCCTCTGTCATTCCAGGCTTTATCTGGAATCCATGCTTTCTATCTGGATTCCCGTTTGTATAAGAATGACGTCAGAAATTGTACGTCAAGCTATATACGAGACAGTACACTAGCATATAAGGCTCTTGCTTCATGAGACGAGCTTATCTATGCTGTTTCTTTCGGATAGCGAATAGGTTCCACTCCCATACTGGTAGGGCATTGGACTATTTGCCAGAGAGTGCGAAGCGGTTTGATATCAATGCAATAATAGGCACCGTTGTCCCCGTAATGCCCACTTTCTAGACTGGTGAACCCCTCCTTTACCAGTTCTTCTGCGGTCTCATCCACATTGTCAACGAAAAAGCTTATATGATGAAGACCTTCACCACGCTCCTTCAGGAAATCCCCATAGATGGAGTCCCCTTCAACAGGCTGGTATAACTCCAACTGTAGCGCCCCTACCTGGGCTTGGGCAACCTTCGCCCTAATCCAGGTTGGTTTACCGTGATATTTATGATCATAGACTAAAGGCTCTTCCCACGAATAAATATTCCACGGGCCAATGCCTAAGATATTCCAATAGGCCTTTGCCACTGTCTCCGCGTCCTTAACGACAATGCCCACCTGCCCGAACTCTTTGACCTTAACTTTGGCCGGGCTTACCGGTGTCGTCTCCGGAGGATGAACAGGTGCCTCAGCGGGACGCTCGCGTCTCTGGACTAATTCCCAGATAGCATGGAGTGGTTCAATATAAATATAATTACCAGTCCTGCCATCGGGCCCTCTCCGCCCACTTCGTATACTGGGGAAACCCTGTTTCGCAAGTATTTCTGCAACCGCATCCTGGTCGTCAACCTGGAAGTTGAGGTGTTGGAGACCCTCTCCATGCTCCATCAGGAAATCCTGATAGATGGAGTCCCCGTCAATATATTGGCATAACTCAAAACCCACCCCTGCCACTCTGGTTGTGGCCAACCTCTCTCTGGCCCAAGCTGGCCGACCCTTGTATCTGCGGTCATGGATAAGAGGAGGCTCCCACGGATGAATGTTCCATGGACCAATGCCTAAGATAGTCCAATAGTTCTCCGACACCAGTTGCACGTCCTTAACTACAAGAGCCACCTGCCCGATCTCTTTAACCTGAACTTTAGCCGGACTTACCGGTACCATACTTCATATCCTCCTTTTCACACATAAAATAGGTAGCTCAAATAATTGTATCTAATATCAATTGTTATTCTCTTTCCACTTCCTACTAACTTATATACTCTCTAAACGCCTCGGAATCTCTTACCTTGGCACGAACATCGGCATGACCAATCTTACAGGCATAAGATTGCCCTTCGGAGGCAGGTTCCATCCAACCCTCTTTTTTGTTAATCAGGTGAACATTAAAATAGGACTGATTTCAGGAGGTCATACATACAATACAAACTATTGCATTGCTGAGTAAGAAGTTGGCCGCATAATAGTATTGGTAGTCTTGAGGACTATCGGGCCATTTTTACTCGTTTCTTCTGCCACTTTACGCCATTCAGGATCACGGGTGAAAACATCCCACTTTTTCTCTCGTTCTTCGAGGCTTTCCCACGCAAGAATATAAGTCAGTATGCTGCTTGGGCCTATTACATTTTCCCAGAAACCAATGGGGCGAATACCTAGCCTTTTCCAGATCCTCGTGGTATGATTCGCAAATCGGTCATTGATGTCCCTCATTCTACCGGGAGGAATCTCATAGACTCTCAATTCATAAAGCATTTCCTGGAACTCCTTTCTTATGGTGACTATTCTTTTATTCACTCCAACTTCCTGAGGGGTAAGTTACGCGAGTTTAGTGAAGGTTTTGTATGTTAGCCGCGGCCGATATACGACATTTTGGTCGCCATGATCGTCATGAACTGGACGTTGGCATCGAGTGGCAAACTCGCCATGTACAGCACGGTGCTTGCGACGTAACGCACATCCATCATCGGTTCCCCTTTGATTGAGCCATCGGCCTGCTGAGTCCCGATGCCAAGTCTCGAGGCACGCTCAGTCCTTGCGTTACCGATATCAATCTGACAGCACGCAATATCGTATTTACGGCCGTCGAGCGATGCGGATTTTGTCAACCCGGTAATACCATGCTTGGTTGCGGTGTAGGCCGTGGAGTTCGGTCGTGGGACGTGGGCAGAAACTGATCCATTATTGATGATGCGTCCGCCTCGTGGATTCTGACTTTTCATGATACGAAATGCTTCCTGGATGCAGAGAAACGTGCCGGTCAGATTGGTATCGACGACGGACTTCCATTGTTCAAAAGTGAGGTCTTCGATTGGAGCGGACGCCCCGAACCCGGCATTATTGAAAACAACATCGACGCGACCAAATTTCTCCCGTGTCTTCGCAAACAGGTTCTTCACCGCGCCCGGGTCGCTTATATCGGTAGGTACTGCGATGGCGTAGGAAGCTTTGTCTCCTGCTTCCTTAATCGCATTTTCGAGCATGTTCTGGCGACGGCCGGCAAACGCAACGTGATAACCATCGTTTAAAAAGGCAAGCGCCGTTGCCTTACCGATACCACTCCCCGCCCCTGAGATGATTGCTACTTTGCTTTCTGAAGCCATGTTTGTTCCTCCTTTATCAAATTTAAGTCTGATCTCCGGATTAACCAACGGGTTATATTGACGCCAACATTGCTGATTTCCCGTGATTTCACCTATGGAAACGCATGTAGAAGGTAACAATAACTAATCATAACGAATCCTGAAAGTTTCCTCAAGAGTTCTGCGAAATAGATATCCACGGGCAAGCCCGTGGATGAATGTAATTCGCCCGAAGGGTATTAACAATTATATCTTGCGATTACAGATATCAACTCCGTTAAACTATTTTGCCAACCTAATTTTTAAAAGCCCTGAAGGGC
>JBDRFO010000200.1:0-6873 GCA_043818655.1 Chloroflexota bacterium | reverse complement strand
CACTATGGTCAGATTAATATTCACCTTGACCAATTTGACCAACTGGAGGTTTTGGGTTTTTTGCTACTTATCTATTTGTGTTTCCTCCAATATCAGACTCAGCCTGTCAGATATAAAAGGCTCTTTATCTGGCTTTGGATATTTAATATTACCTTTTCTCTTGATTAACTTCTTAGGGCTTGTAACCGGCTTCGGTCGTGAGAAATTTTTCCCATTTACGGCATCCTCACTTGGGACAGTTTATAGCCTACTGATACTTGCCCTAATCATGACGTTAATCGGATTTTTTCTGGTTTATTCCATATCAGTCGTCTATGTTAGGATAAGACGCGGGTACATATTGAATCCTTTCTAGCTTGTTTAGTGTTTACTGCAAGTCAATAAGTACCGGAACTGAATTTTTGTTGGCGCATATACCGGGTGGTTGAAACGAATCATTACACATAATGGCTAAAAGCTCAATTTCATTCTCTAACAGTTCCTTGTCTCCTATAGCTTATTAGGTTACTATGAAATTGCTTTTACTCACCTCTCCTTCTTCACCCACAGTCTCTCGCCATCGGTCATAAACTCTATCGTGCCATCCGCATCAGTTCGGTAGATGTTCTCAGCACCGACTTCGTTCTTCAGCCTATCAATAGCTTCATCTGTTGGATGCTCGTATTCATTCTCACCCACCGAGATGACCGCCACCACCGGGTCAACCACCGCCAGGAACTTCCGGCTGCTGGAGTAAGCGGAGCCATGATGGGCAACCTTGAGCACCGTGCTCCTGATATTTGCCCGCGTCATGACAAGCTCAAGCTCCTCCTCCGATGTTATGTCCGCCGTCAGGAGAAAGCTAATCCTGCCCCTGCTAACACGCAAAACAGCACAATCCGTATCCCTGACATCGCTGTTTATCAATGGATTCAATACTTCTATCAGCGTCCCATCCAGATTCACCTGCTGCCCTTCCTGAGCGGAAAGGCATTTAATATTCTTTTCCCCAAGCAGTCTCTGCCATTCCTGATACACATCGGAATCAGAACCAACATCAGGAGAGAGCAACAGTCCCACCCGGTACCTCTTTATGACCTCAAGAAGTCCGATGAGGTGGTCGGCATCGGGATGGGTAAGCACCATCATCTCAATATCCCTGTCCCAGAAGGGCATTTTCCTGCCAAGTGCACCGGCTATTTCCTGCGGGTCAGGCCCGCCGTCAACCAGAACCTGCCAGCTTCCCTGTCGGATGAGTATGGCATCACCCTGCCCGACATCAAGAAAGCTCACGTGTAACTTATCATCCGGCATGGTCACCAGCAACGCACCCGATACCATGAGCGAGACAACCAGGAAAAACGGCAATACCCATTTCCCCGGCCATCCGGTGATGAAACTGCTGATCTTCCCCGCACCCGGCCATGATTCCGGGAGCATGACGCCGAAAACGCCTGTTTTCAGACGACGGCTGGTGAACCAGATGACCAGTGCCAGCAGCAGGTAGTAGGTTATCACGGCGTAAACATTTACGCCGGAAACAGGAAGCGCCGAGAAAAGGAAGGAGGCAAAAAACTCTGCTATCAGCAGAAGATAGGAAAGAAAAGGCCAGGCAAGCCACCCCATCACGTAAGCGAGTGGCGGCACAATCATGCCGGAAAGCCCCGCCAGGATTCCCGTAACGATAATCACCGGGATGAGCGGCATTGCCAGCACCGTCGCAGGCAGACCCATCAGGGGGATAACGCCAAAGTAGCCCGCCAGCAGCGGCAGGATGACAAGGGTCGCCGAGAGTGCTGTCGCCAGACTGTCGGTCACAAAAACGGCGATTGCTGAAGCCTTCCTCTCTTCACCCAGGGTGATGCTGACCGCCTTCCTGCCCCATAATTTCAGGGGAGGAGAAAGAAGAATCAGCCCGACCATCGCCAGGAAGCTCATCTGGAAAGAGACACGCCACAGAGCCTGCGGGCTTAAGGCTAACATGACCGCCGCCGCAAAGGAGAGGGCAGTCAGGGCACTCCGCTGCCTGCCGAGAAGCTCGGCAACAAGAAAAATGCTCGCCATGATGGCGCTTCTGACCACCGGCGGCTGAAAGCCGACCAGCAGGGCATAAAGCCAGATGACGCCAAGTGTCAGGAGGATATGAATGCCATACCTTCTGCCAAAAAGCCAGGCGCCGAGTCCGGAGAGGATACCGGCAATAATGCTCAGGTGGACACCGGAGATGGCAAGAAGATGCATGATGCCGCTCCGGGAAAAAGATGTCTTCACATCACCAGGGATGTTACCGCGGATTCCCAGAATAATGCCCTGGGCAAGGGATGCCTGCGGCTCAGGCAGAACACGGGTAAGAGACAGGGACATGCGATTCCTCAACCGGTAGAGCCATACAAGCGGCTGAAAACCATGCCCGCTCCCCAGGGTTTCAATACGAGGATAGTGCATGATGGCATAGATTCCCTGGTCTGCCAGATAACCCCGGTAGTCAAAGCCGTCAAACCCGGTGGGTGCCTCAAGTTTTCCGGTTACCTCAAGCTCATCACCGTAGCGGTAATCAGCGTAGACAGGGGCAAAGATAAGAAGATTGCCGGAAACACTACGCCACGTATCCTCAAGCCTGATACCTGTTGTGGCGAGATAGAGATGGCAGGTCTTGTCGCCCACTTCGGGGTCGCGACTTACCAAGCCTTTTACAGCCACACTCTGGTCTTTGTAAAACTGAAGATGGCTCTCGTTAGTGACCGGCTGACCTGGGGCAGAACGGAGAGCGCCCGCGATAAAGGTTACCAGACAGAGGAGAGCCAGCAGCACCTTTCCGTGACGTCGGGCAAGGAAAAGTAGCGGCAGCGTGATAATAACCGCCGGAACAATTATTGTTAACAGGCTAACGCTTGTGCCGAGAAAGATACCGAGGGCAAAAGCCAGACTGAGTGCGATGAGCAACATTTAACTTGCCCTGCTCAGTCCGAGACGGTAACCAAATTTTCAATCTTATCAAGGGTTGCTATACCGATGCCTTCTACCCTGGTCAGCTCCCTGACATTGCGGAAAGGACCGTTCTGCTCCCGGTAGGCAACAATACGCATGGCGAGGGTCTCACCAATATCAGGGAGCACCTCAAGCAGCCATGCCTCTGCCCGGTTGATGTCAATCTTTTGCGGCTCTTCTTCACCCGGTACCGAAACATACAGTTTAAATTGATTTGGGCCAGTAATGCTGCCGGTGCCCCCCGCCGCCTGAATGAGGGATTCGATGGTATCATCGCCTCGAAACGGGTAGGCGCCGGGCACGGATACGGCACCGTCAATATAGACCATGCCCGTCAGTTCAGGCTCATCCGGTACGTCTATCGCCACAGGAGAATCAGGATGACATCCCGTAAAGAAAGCCAGCCCGCATCCGGCAATCATAAACACCAGGAGAACGGCTACTATTACCTGATGAGAGAGTTTTTTGGGCATGGCAGGCTCCTCTCAGACCTGCTGGCGACCATCAGCCCCGCATTACTTCTTGGCTTCCGCCAGCAGTTGGTCCAGCTCGGTGAGGTCACCGGCAATAATCAGAGTATCCCCAGTATTAATCGTTTCGTCCCCGGTTGGCGAAATAATCGCCTCATTCTGGCGATGAATAAGAAGCACCGCCAGTTTCCATTTGCCCTCAGGGCCAAAGCCCAGTTCAAGCAGTGTCTTTTCCACACAGTAAGGCGGCGCGAGCACCTTGGCCACACTATACTTCTCCCCCAGCGCAAGATAGTCCGTGACCTCACCCATTTCTATCTCATGTGCGATCCTGTCACCCATTTCTTGCTCCGGATAAACAACCTTTTCGGCGCCAATCCGCTCCAGGATACTCCCGTGCAGCTTGTTGTTTGCCCGGGCGATAATATGGGATACCCCCAGGTTCCTGAGCAGAATGGTACAGAGCACACTGTTTTCGATCTCGGCGGCAATGGTTACCACTGCCAGGTCAAAGTTACCGGCGCCAAGCTCCCTGAGGACAGCTTCATCAGTGGCATCAGCCTGTGCCGCATGGGTTATCTGAGAAGCAATAGCCTGCACTGACCTCTCGTCGGTATCAATCGCCAGTACCTCATGTCCCATGTTGAAGAGGGTACTGGCAACACTCTTTCCAAACTGACCCAGTCCAACGACCAGAATCTGTTTCTTCATGTATGTCTCCTATCCGATACTTATCGTTCCCCCGGGATAACGGTATAAGCTTGGTTGCTGGCGCTGCCTGAGGGAAAGCACCAGTGTCAGCGGACCCAGTCGCCCGACAAACATGAGTATGATCATGAGCAACCTGCCGGCCAGAGACAGTCCGAGTGTTATCCCGGAGCTGAGACCCACCGTCGCAAACGCGGATACCGTCTCAAAGATCAGGCTAAGGAAGGTAAAACTCTCGGTCATACTGAGCAGAAAGACCCATACTGCCACCAGTCCCAGCGAAATAATGGCTAAAGCCAGGGCACGGTAAATTAGCTGCGTCCGGAATTCCCGGCCAAAAGCCCCGGCATTCTCTCTTCCTTTGAGTGAGCTGAGTATCGTCGCGGAGAGCACCCCGATGGTGTTCACCTTGATACCGCCGGCGGTTGAACCGGTGGCACCCCCAATGAACATCAACAGCATGGTGAAAAAGAGGGTGTGATCAAGCATCACCGTCAAATCAAGGCTGTTGAAACCAGCCGTTCTGGGGGTAACCGCATGAAAGAAGGCATTAAGCAGTTTCCAGGGAAAGGACAGAGCCCCCATGGTTGCCGGGTTACGATACTCGGCAAGCAGGATAACCAGCATTCCCCCCCCCAGCAGCACTGCCGTTGTGGAAAGGACGATCTTGCTGTTCAGCGACAGGCGGTCCCAGCGCCGTACCGTATAAATATCCATGACAACCGCAAAGCTAATACCGCCAAGGATAATAAGGAAAGCAGTTACCAGAAGTACCACCGCATCCCGCTGGAAGGTAAGAAGACTCTGGAAGTTGCCGAAGATGCTAAAGCCCGCATTATTGAACGCAGAGATAGTATGGAATATTGCCCTCCAGAGAGCGGTAAGCGGGGGATTTTCCCCCACAAAGCAAAGAAAGAAAATAACGGCGCCGATTCCTTCCGCCAGAGCCGTAAAGAGGGCCATCCTTCGGACAATCCTGACCATGCCGCCCGGTCCTTCCAGGCTCAATGACTCACTGACAAGCAACCTGTCTCGCAGCCTGATGCGCCGACCCAGCACGGACAGAATCGCCGTTGCACCGGTCATGAAACCAAACCCACCAGTCTGAATCAGGATGAGGATAACCACCTGACCGAAGAAGCTCCAGTAGGTGCCGGTATCCAGGACGACCAGCCCGGTAACACAGGTTGCCGAGGTTGCCGTGAACAGGGCATTTACCGGCGAGGTGAACTCCTGCGTCCGGCTTGACACCGGGAGCATCAGCAATAGCGTGCCAAGAGCGATTATCCCCGCAAAGCCATAGACCAGGGCGCGGGTGGAAAAACCACCCCTCGGCTTCGCCGCAGTCACCATCGGGATGCGCCATGGTTTGCTCTGAACTACGTCGAGAATCCTGCTTCTGGTTTTTGGGGTACCGCGATCGCGCATTTAAATCTCACCGGCAACAAAGTGACCACCAAATACTTTTATTCCTATTTAATATACTTTAATATACCACCTTTTCAGACAGACGGCAGCAATAACTCATAATTTTCCGGATGACTGCCATGAAGAATAAATAACGGGTAATCAACATCCTCTTGTATCTTGCCGTGAAGCGATCGCCGGTGGGGAACAGGGGCGCTTACGGAAAGGACAAACCGGGTTGCAGCGTGTGAAGACAGCAAGGTTACAGCGATAGACTAATCTCTCTGGGGGTGATGCGGCATTTCTCAGCGGTAATAATCGCCTTAATTTCGGAGACAGCCTCATCGAGCCGGTCATGTTTATTAACTACCACGTAATCAAACCTGGGCAGGCTCTTCATCTCTTCTTCTGCCATTTTTGTGCGCAGGGCAAGCTCAGAAGATGATTCGGTGCGGCGTTTCTTGAGCCGCAATAAAAGCTCATCCATGGACGGTGGTATCAGAAAAACAAGCACCGCCTGGGGTACCTTTTTCTTGATTGTGGCGGCACCCTGAATATCGAGCCTGACAACGACATCATGTCCCTGCTCCAATGCCTCTTTCACCGGTGATCTGGGGAGACCGTACCAGTTTCCGTAGACACTGGCATACTCGAGTAATTCCTCCCGCGCAATCATCTCCTGGAATTTTTCCGGGGAGACAAAACAGTAATCAACTTGATCCTTCTCGGAATCCCGCCTCGGGCGTGTGGTCATGGTGACAATACATTTAACCGAGAGGGATTCCTCCTTCAGCCGGTTTAAGACAGCATCTTTACCGACACCGGAGGGTCCGGAGATCACGACAAGTAAAGGACTGGGGGTCACGTCAAATGAAATTGGGCACTTTTGCGGTATTTTTTCCATCAACTTCCTCTGGTTTTGCCATGAGCACACCCCGGCTCATCTGTAACCTGCCGGTAATGGTTTCCGGGGCAAGAGCCGCCAGAACAATATGCCCGCTATCGGTAAAGATAACAGCTTTGGTCTTCCTGCCGTTAGTCATATCAATCAGTAGCCCCTTGCCTTTTCCTTCCTGAATGGTACGCTTGGTCGGGGCTGAGTTCGGAGAGGCGATGGCAATCACGCGGTTCATGGCTACCACGTTGCCAAAGCCGATGTGGATTAACTCTACATTCATGATGCTTTACCTCTTTTGGATAAGTGGGTAAATTATACCAGAATATCGTGCGTACTGCTATCCCTTAAATCTTCTGATTCTGTTTGGTTTTGGTTGATAAATGTCACTCTAAGGAGCAGTTGCGGCGAAGCAATCTATAATAA
>JBDRFO010000199.1:0-2480 GCA_043818655.1 Chloroflexota bacterium | reverse complement strand
AGGAGCATTAGCAACGAAGCAATCTCATGCTCAATTAAGGTTGGGATTGCTTCGCTACGCTCGCAATGGCATTTATCATATCAACCAAAACTCAACCAAAACCAAACAAAACCTTGTGCAAAGGCACTTGCAAAGCTGCTTTTTTCTGTTATATAATCCTGCTGAGGGTTAAGTGCTGGTCATTAGGTACGAGCTAGGTGTTACTTGGTGGTTTTTCTTCCGAGTATTGGATGACCAAATCTAACCAATATTAACAAAAGAGAGGAGGTCATCCATGGCGTTCGAAGACAAGTCGCTCGTGTGCGCTGAGTGTGGCGCTACCTTCGTATTCAGTGCAGAAGAGCAATCCTTCTTCCAGTCCAAAGGCTACACCAATGAGCCAAAGCGTTGCCCTTCCTGCCGCGAAGCACGTAGAGCACAGCGATATGGCAGTGACAATAGTGCCAGGCCAAGCCGACAGATGTTTCCCGTAACATGCGCCGAGTGCGGCAAAGCCACTGAGGTACCGTTCGAGCCTCGCGAAGGCAGACCGGTATATTGCAGTGAATGCTATAACAAGATAAGACCAAGCAGGTAAAAAAACCTCTCTTTATCTTAAAAATGCACAGGCCAGAGCAATCTGGCCTGTTTTTATTATCTGCCGGTTTTTCTGTCTGTCCGCAACAAATTGACTTAGTTCTTCATCACTGGTAATATTTAAAACATGTCAAGACTATCTCTTTTCCCAAAAAGTACCCGGGTAAACAGCCGTGGGCACCTGACGATTGGCGGTTGTGATACGACAGAGCTTGCAAGCGAGTTCGGTACCCCCCTTTATCTCTTCGATGAGGCAAGCCTGCGTGACAAGTGCGCCGAGTTCAAGACCGAGTTCACGCGTCGTTATCAGGACGTTCGCGTCGTCTACGCAAGCAAGGCATGTATCAACAGGGCACTGGCGATGATCTTCAAAGAAGAAGGGGTAGGCTTGGATGTTGTCTCCGGCGGTGAAATGGGCATTGCCCGGCTGGCCAATTTCCCCATGGAGCTTGTTTATTTCCACGGCAACAACAAATCCGCTGCAGAAATAAACATGGCTCTGGAATACGGCGTTGGCCGCATCGTGGTGGATAACTTTTACGAACTCAGGATGCTCAATGCCGCAGCATCGGGGCTTGGCAACAAGCAGGATGTCCTGCTGCGTCTCACCCCGGGCATCGACCCGCATACGCACAGGTATATTTCGACGGGCGTTATTGACAGCAAGTTCGGTTTCCCCCTCTCCCTGTCAGAGGAAGCTGTCACCCAGGCTTTAGCCCTGCCCATGATCAACCTGATGGGGTTCCATTTTCATGCCGGTTCCCTTATCTTTGAGACGGAAGCATACGAAAAATCCATTGATATTGTCCTGGAATTCGCCTCAAGAATGAAGCAAAAGCATGACTTCGAGACGGAGGAACTGAATGTGGGCGGTGGTTATGCCATCCAGTACACCGAGGATGCACCGGCGCGCCCGGTTGCAGAGTATGCCGCAGCCATCACCACAAAGATTACCGGTACGTGCAGTAAGCTCGGTCTCACGCTGCCGCGACTTGTGATTGAGCCGGGACGGGCAATCGTGGGGCAGGCTGGTGTGGCACTCTACTCTGTCGGTGTCGTGAAAGATATTCCCGGCGTGCGCCGCTATGTCTCTGTTGACGGCGGCATGGCCGATAATATCCGCCCCGCCATTTACGGCTCCAAATACGAGGCAATGCTAGCCAACAGGATGCAGGAGACTGATACGACTAAGGTAACAATTTCCGGCAAGTTCTGCGAATCGGGAGATATTTTGATCCAGGATATCACCCTCCCTGAGGTTTCCCCGGGCGATATCATTGCGATCCCCGACTCCGGCGCTTACTGTATCCCGATGGCCAGTAACTACAACATCGCGTTCAAACCCCCGATCGTACTGGTCAAAGACGGCAGGGCACGTCTGATACGGCGCAGGGAGACCCTTGAAGACCTGACCAGATGTGACGTGGCTTGAGGATAGTCAGAAAATGTGGCAGGTAGTCGGGCACGAAAGGGCTGTCTCCTTGCTCACACTCGGCATGGGAAAAGGCACCATTCCCCATGCCTACCTTTTTACCGGCCAGCCCCATGTGGGCAAGATGACCCTGGCAATTGACCTGGCACGAGCCGTTAACTGTGCAGGAAACGCCGCCCCGTGCGGTGAGTGCGAGAACTGCCGCAGAATATCCCGGGGGAAGCACTCTGACGTGCAGATAATCAGCCTCACCGAGGATAAAAACCACACTAAGCTGCAAAAAGACATCAGCATTGAACAGATCAGGGATATTCAGAGGCAGGTAAATCTGCCCCCTTTTGAGGGGAAGTACCGGGTGTTCATTATCAATGATGCAGACAGATTCTCCATCGAAGCGGCAAACTGCCTTCTGAAGACACTGGAGGAACCCGCTGGCAGGGTGGTTTTCATCCTTCTCGCAACAGATGACAGG
>JBDRFO010000198.1:0-6664 GCA_043818655.1 Chloroflexota bacterium | reverse complement strand
TCAGCGAGTTAAAGAGCACTGCCGGGACAGAGATCGAGCCACCAAGTGTCAAGCTGGCGAAAAAATTACCCGTCGAAAGACCACCGAAACCCGAACAGCAGGTGGAAAAAAAACAACGTGCTGAGCCTGATGACCACAAGGGATATATCATGTGAGGGAGCAGTAAGAATACACACTGCTTCCATGCGACCGGGCACAATCATTTCCCGCTGAAGACTTCTGCTTCATTTCAGTTGAGACGGAAAAGTTCCTCTCTTTATCTTCTTTGATGTCACGCATGACGGTGAAAAATCATCTTTGGTGCATCTTCTCTTTCGCTCAGCCGGTCATTCCCCGATGGTAAAAGATGTTATCTGCGGTATTATGATCGGGAAAATTATGACGTCATTGAATAGTTATACCGTGGATGATTTGACAATACTTACCTCCCGGCCTACAATACCCAGCAGTGCGGCGGTCGGGGAAAGCCTCATGCTTTTTCGTTTGAACTATTCATCCCTGCTCGTTTGAGTCTTCTCATTCCGCCCATAACTCCCCTGTTTCTTATGAAGAAGCGGAAACCTGAATAATTGAGGAGAAGACATTGGAAGAATCTTTCGGCCGGAAAAGGAAGGGCGTTTTCTACGGCTGGTGGATTGTCGCTGTTAGCGCCTTTTTCAACCTCATCGTCGGTGGCACGTTCATGTACGGTTTTACGGCTTTTTTTACCCCGTTGCAGCAGGAGTTTGGCTGGACAAGCGCCCAGACCGCGCTCGGGTTCTCCCTGCAGAGGCTTGAAGGAGGCATTGCTGCCCCGCTAATCGGCTTTATCTTTGACCGGGTCGGGCCAAGAAAACTCGCTCTGATCGGTATGGCGATTGCCGGCGGTGGGCTTATCTTCATGAGCCGCATTGAATCCCTCCCTGCTTTTTATGCCGCCTTTCTCATGACGGCGGTTGGGGTTAGTATCGGGTGGGCTGGCCCGCCCATGTATGCTGTCTCAAACTGGTTTGTCAGGAAAAGGTCACGGGCTTTATCATATCTCATGGCTGGAGTCCACCTTGGTGGGATAATTGTACCGGTGCTGGTGCTGCTCATTGCGGGTCTGGGATGGCGAACGAGTCTTGTCATTGCGGGCATCACCTTCTGGCTGGTCGGCATTCCGGTGACGATTATGCTCCGGCGCCGTCCGGAGGACATGAACCTCCTGCCGGACGGTGATGTTAGGACGGAAGCAGACCGCATCCGAGAAACTGAAACCTTGCAGACGGAGATGAGGGTCACCACACAAACGCGCCAAAGTGCTGATTTCAGCGCCTTGGATGCACTCAGCAGCCGCGCTTTCTGGTTCATCGCCTTTAGCTTCACGCTGGTGCAGCTGGTTTCCAGTGCCATCATGGTTCTCGAAATGCCGCATCTGGAGAATATCGGTATCTCAAGGGAACTGGCCGGGGTTGCGGTGACCTTTACCACCATGATGGGTTTTGTGGGAAGCCTGAGCAGCGGCTTTGTGGGAGACCGCATGAACAAAACTAGGATCATTGCTTTCTTCCTGATGCTCCAGTGCCTGGGTGTGGTCATTCTCTCTCTCGCTAACCAGCCCTGGCATCTTGTTCCGTTTGTCATCGCATATGGTATTGCTAATGGTGCCGTCATGCCGATGCGTACCGCCCTCATTGCCGATTACTTTGGGAGGAAGAGCCTCGGCACGATACTCGGGTTCATGATGAGCTTTACCGTTACCGGAAGCATCCTGAGCCCGGTGGTCGCCGGCTGGTTCTTTGATATTTACGGCAACTACCGGACGATTTTTATCATCTATGCAGTGATGATGGCTTTCGCTGTTCCTGCGCTTCTGGCGGTGAAACGCCCGGTCTTAAAAAGTGAGCTGCCGGCACCTACAATGCCGGATAAGACCGGCAGCTAACAGGGTTTTCTGACGTATCGCTTAAGCGTCCTTTTCGGGAGAGGTGAAATCAGCAGACAAGCCGGGGGATAACCATGCTGGTGATATCGAAACCAGGGGAAGCGAATCCCTGCCTGTGCGGGTAGGGATTGCATTAAATTACGCTAACGCACCTTCCCGGCATTCTTTTTGCTTCTTCCGGATTCTCCACCCGGAAACACGCAGGATTGGTTGAAAGATTATTCGTATTCTTTGGGGACGGCACAGAGCAGGAGCAAAGGCTCGCTTCCGGAGTCATTCCTGTACTGATGCGTTTCACCGGGCAGGACAAGGACAAAATCGCCTTTCTTCATCTCGTGTTCCTGACTCCCGGAAACCAGCGTCCCTCTCCCTTCAATAATATAGTTCAGATGTTCCCACAGATGATTGTGAAGGGGTGTATGGCCTCCTGGTTCAATTGTAAAAACACGGAATGAGAAAAGTGGTGTACCATCCTTCCGGGATATCGGAAGTTGCTTGGTGACGCCTATAGCACCCGCCATCTGCGGGTCTATCTTCTCAACATCTTCTAAACTGGATATGTGCATGAAAAACCTCCTTATATTCGATAACCGGAAGCAACCAGGAAATTATTTTTCTGAGGTTGAGCATTTCTTGTGCCCTATCTCAGGATACCGGGTTCCCCAATGACTTCGCATCACTTCTCCCTGATTGCTCAGTATTGCGGTTGGCTGGTAAATACCACGAGAGAGCTATCTGGCAGTCATTTTTCAGATGCAATATCTTACCTGTCGGAGAGATATCCCCTCCAGCGTATCTGGCTACAGCCTGTCTTACCCTCCCTCAATTACGGGGACAAAAGTCAGGATATCACCATCATTTAGTTCCGTGCTCAGCCCGTTTCCTGTCCCCAGCGTGCGACCGTTAAGGAAGATAGCCACCCTGCCGGTCAGTTTTTGCGTTCCGGTGTCAAAAACGACCTGGTCAAAGCGCCGGTATCTTCCACTCAGAAGATTGAGGATGTCTCTGACAGACCCTTCACCATCGCTATCCCGGTCGGCTACAATCTCTTCGTCTGTGCGGTCGATACCCAGCGTTTCGGCCAGTGACGGTAAAATCTCTATCCGCACCTTAGCCATGACTTGTTGTCAGCATACTCCTTTCGTTCGCGGCCAGTATCTCTTTGAACTCCGTCCTGTTCTGAAATTCGCAATGCTGTCCTTTGCGTTAGCCGATTGCGTTCATGGGTTCCAGCACCGGGATGACGAAGTCAAGCCCAAGACGTTTCAACTCCTTTCCGGGTGGTAGCCCGGTCCCGGTTAATTTCAGTCTTTCAACATAGTACTTCTTCTTTTCCTCTTCCCATTCAGCTTTGTCCCACACCCATGTCGTGCCGTACTTATCGGTGACAGGCTCTTCAAAAGCGCGCGGTGGCAGGTAATCATCTTTTGCGGGATGGTATCCTTCTCTGAGGCTGACACACCGGTTAAAATAGTAGTTTCTCAGTTTGATATCGTTGATATCATCCAGCGACAGATTCCACCCGCAGGCAGCATTCAGGAACAGCCTGGCGACTTCCTCGCGCGAGCCCCATATCTGGACAAACGGTGCGACCGCGAAATTGCAGTACGTGATTGATTCTCCTAATGCCTCATCCGGTCCTGCGCCCATGCGTGCCCCATTGTGACTTGTACCATACACAAGACCATTACCGACCTGCTTGTTCCTCACATCATATGTCGGTGCGGCACAGCCGTGAACTTCAAAGCCGTAGCGTACTGACTTCTCTCCGAATACCCCATAGGCACGCCGGAACCCATCGGCCAGAGTATCAGCGGCACGGCCGTCCCGGTATGCAATCTTCTTCAGGAGCTTACAGGTTGCCTCGGCATTGCCCCACGTCAACTCCAGACCGTCAAGGTCCTCCCTGGTGATGATGCCGTTCTGGTAGAGGTCAATGGCAAAGGCAACGATCCCACCGAGTTCCTCGCCGTCCATCCCAAGCTCGTTTTCCAGCGGTGCGATTTCGGTCATCTCCTCGTAACCAAGCATGATATTGGCATTAAAACCGCCCACGTTGTCGTGACGGAACTCGCCGGCAAAGGCGCCGCGTTCGCTGTTCTTGAAATAGGGTATCTCACAGGATGCGGCGCAACCGGGACAACCGTCTGTCCAGGCGTAATACTTCAGATGGTGCTCCAGATAATTGCTTCTTGCGACAACATCGTGATAGCTGAGGTGGTTGTTCTTGATCCCTTCCGCAGCGTGACGGAGCAGTGAAGGCGGGGAAGTGGTATGCCCCCAGCGGCTTTCGGAAAGCTTGTGCAGCGCCGTCTTCGGGCTGGTCGCATAGGTCTTAAAGAGTTCCCAGACTTTCTGGTGGTCAGCGTAGCGAGGCCCCTTCGTCCCCTTGACGGCAATAGCCTTAAGATTTTTCGAACCCATGACCGCACCGCAACCCCATTTGGAGGCGGAATGGACATACTCCGTGGAAGCATTGGCAAATCGAACCAGGTTCTCACCGGCAGGTCCGATGCACAGGACACCAAATATCTCGCCGGTCTGCTGGTTTAGCCGGTCTCTCAGGGTAGACTCTGTTTCCTGTTTCCATTTGCCCCACAGGTCTGAGGCGTCCTCTATGATGACCTCATCATTATAGACATAAAGATAGACCGGTTTCTTTGCCCTGCCCTTAATAAGAATGCCGGCATTGTACTGTGCTTTTACGATCTCTTCGCCGATGTAGCCGGAAACGGCGCTTCTCCCGGCCCAACCGGTTAGCGGGGACTTGAAACTCAGGATGGTTTTTGTCCCGATGATACCCGTCGTCGGCCCAACACCAACGTGCAGGATATTATCCGGGGCAAAAGGATCTGCCCCCTGCGGTACATGTTCCCAGATGAGCTTGTTGGCCAATCCCCTTGCCCCCAGGTATCGCCTGACATCATCGGTAACATCAAGGACGCGGCTCGTCTCCCGCGTCAGGTCTACTTCCAGCATATGAAATTTTATTTCATTCATTTAATTTCCACCCCGGATGAGCCATAATATTCTTTTTCAGGGGATACAACCTCTTGGCGATGAGATCGGCCTTTTCGTCCGCATGCTTGCGCATGATGTCGTGGATGGCATAACTCCAGCGCACCATCGTGCTCTTGTAGTAAAGGGCGCCGTAGGGACATATATTCACACACTGGGGATTCCTGTTACCATTATTCTTGGGGTCACAGAGATCGCAGACGAAAGGCTTGGGAGATACGGAAGGATAAATTCTTATCGCCTTTGCGGAACATGCCTGTCGGCACAGAAGACATTTTTCTCCCAGGCACCTTTTTTCATCAATCACCATGTGCAGCGTGTTCCGGTCGAAGTGAACTGCCGGCGGGTTTAAAGGGCAGGCTTTTTCGCACTCCCTTTCCCGTGGCGGGCACTGGACGCAGGTTACCTGGATTGCCTTGGGTATCGGCAGAATGTATTTGCGAACCTGTATTCGGGAAAGGTCTTTGTTAATCACACCAAAGTGATACATAGAGCAAGCCATCTGGCAGATACCGCAGCCGGTACATTTGAGCTCGTCACACTCAATGTAGGCAGCCCCCTCCGGACATGGGTAGTTCTCTTTTCCCCAACCCTCCCGCTTCGGTTCGACAGCAGCTTTCTTGGGGTTTCCCCCAGTTTCTCTCTTCTCCACAGAAATGATTTACCTCCTTTGTTCTCCGTAGTCCTGGCATTAAGCAGACCAAAAGTCATCCGGAAACGCCGTAGCACAGGACAGGGCATGGAACGTGCCCGGCTAAGAGAAATCTTTCCCGGATAGCCGGCAACACCGCATGGCGTTCTGATATGATGCCTGCACTGCGCCCGATTGTTTCTTCATTATACAGCACTATTCTTTCTTGCTCCAGTTCTGATGGTGCGACGACTACCGTGTCCTCATTGGATGGGAACAGAGAGCCTTATACATAGTCTGTGAAATCCACTTTCTTTGAAGTCTTCCCGAAACGTAACCTGCGGAGATTCGGGAAAAATCAGTTCTCGGTCGGTGCTTTTCTATCTGGCAGCAATCGTGTATCTTATATTGTAGATTGTGATTGCCGTGGTCGGAGGGCTTCATGAGAAAAGATAGACTCATTGCGGGATTGATCTGCATTGCATTGGCGGTGTGGGTGTTTTTGACAGGAAAAACCGGCGAGACAGTAGCGCCAGCGTTAGCTATTGCCGTACTGGGTATTGTAATGGTGGCAATTTCCCGGAGGCGATAAGCGCCGAAAAGGTTGCGTTACTGGTACCGTAAGTAACCGGTGTAAATCTGAGAAGAGGCTTCACTTCGCAAAAACCGGTTCTAAGTGCGCTCGGATGCCAGCGCGGACAACAGACTTTTCCTGCGGTCCTTTACGGAAGACCTCGATATATGCTGTCATGTCAGGAAACAAGAATAGCCCCGCGCTTACCCGCACCGGGGCTATTTATTCCCGATAAAATCATGCTTTGCTTAAGTGTAAGTGATATTACGCAGTTTAGCTTTGTAAATCATCCGATTTCCAACTTCATTTTGCGTAACATGATTTACTTAACTTTTGATCCCTTGAGACCGTCTTTCCCCAGGAACTGGGCACGGGAACCAAGCTCCTCCTCTATTTCAAGCAGGCGGTTACCGGAAGGACCTATCCCGCTTTCCCTGATCGTCCCTGTGCCAAGACCGACGGCATAATCGCCGATATCAGGTCCCTCACCGCGACTGCTGCAGGGCATAACGCTCCAGCCATTCCGGTAGGCCAG
>JBDRFO010000197.1:0-2841 GCA_043818655.1 Chloroflexota bacterium | reverse complement strand
AGCCTTCATATTCGCCTTGGCAGCGTGGGCGGCAACGCTCGCCGCCAAGTTACCAGTTGACGCACAAGCAACGGTATCGAACCCGAATTCCCGTGCCTTAGTTACCGCAACTGAGACTGGCCTATCTTTGAACGAGTAGGTTGGATTGACACAGTCGTTTTTAATATAGAGTCGGTCTAACCCCAGTTCTCGCCCTAGGTTATCAGCTTTGACCAACGGAGTAAAGCCGGTGCCGAGATCCACTTCTTTGTCTTCTACCGGCAACATGTCGCGGTAGCGCCACATGCTCAGTGGTCCATGGGCAAGCTTCTCGCAACTTACAGCTCCAGCCATAGCCTTATAGTCATAGCTTACCTCTAAAGGGCTAAGGCAAAAATCACACAGATTAAGAGGCTTTACGGGATATTCCTGCCCACACTTTCGGCAACGTAGCGCTCTGGCATAAGACATGTCTCTACCTCTTGTAACTCAGCATACCCCCTATTGGCTCATCCCTAAGGCCACCCAGGTTTGAGGGTGTTCTGGTATGCCGTCGTAAGGTCATTGCGTTTCATTATTATTGTGTCGCCTCTAATTTCATATGGAACTGATGCTTTAGGGAAAGCCACACAGGCTCCTTTAATTCCGTCGCCCGTTTTTGCGTTAAATTGAGTCGCGCAGGTGTCACAGACGAGGACGTCCTTTTGGAGGGAAAAACCTATCGACCTACAAGGTGGACAAACGTTGGAGAGCACATAGATTTTCTTGTCCAATTCGTAGGCCATGAAAGCTATGTCGCCAGCCGATGTGCCTATTCTAAAATGGATTATCTTCTTACTCTCGATTCCACTTACCGGGATGGAGACGTCGTCACCCACCACATTTGGTTCGAGCCATGTTGCTTTTATCGGCTCCGAAGGCTTTGGCGTAGTAGGTGTTGATGTTGAGCCGACACACGCGCCTAGGGACAATATCAGAATGAGCACTAATAATACGCACGATGCTATAATTATCCATGTCACTTTAATCGGTACCAAGCCGAACATCATTCTCTTAAACACTTATTTAGCTGCCTCCTTCTGTCTACAATTTGTCCGTCCTGCAGAACGATAATTTCTTTAGCACGCTCCGCCGCTTCAGGGTTATGGGTAACCATAATAATGCTACACCCTTCTTCATTATTTAGTTGGTAGAACAGGTCTAAAATCTCCTGTCCTGTTTTTCGGTCCACATTACCTGTCGGTTCATCGGCTAGGATAAGTAATGGGTCATTGACCAAGGCCCGGGCAATAGCCACTCTCTGCTGCTCACCACCACTTAACTGGCTGGGTTTATGTCCTGCCCTCTTGCCTAATCCCACCCTTTGCAGTAAATCTAATGCTTTCCCGTCTTGTCCCCACACCCCAGAGAATGTTAGCGGCAAAAGCACATTCTCTAAAGCGGTGAGTGATGGCAGCAAATGATACTGCTGGAAAATATAGGCGATTTTTCCTCGCCTGATACTAACTAGTGCATCCTCATATAAAGTGTCTATGCGTTCTCCATCTAGAATCACTTCACCACTGGAGAGACGGTCTAGCCCACCGATAACATTCAAAAGAGTGGACTTACCGCTGCCGGAAGGCCCCATAATCGCTATGAAGTCGCCCTTATCCACCTGAAATGACACATTATTCAGTGCCACTACTCCGGTGGGGCCTTGGCCGTAAATCTTGGTTACTTCTTTAACTTCCAACATTTCATACCTCACAAAGACCGGAAGGAATCGGCAACCCTAACCTTAGTGGCAAGGAACGCAGGATATAAGGTGGCAACGATGGCGATGAACATTGCCAGAATCAGGGATAGGGGCAGGTACTGTGGAACATAGTTAATGGTTGTACCTTCAGAAATCAGTGGACCAATGGCATATGCCAGCAAGGTACCCGCTCCATATCCCAGGATGCCGCCGGCCATCCCGATAATTATCGCCTCATAAACAAGCGCCTTAATTATCTGTTTACGGGACGCGCCCACTGCCCTCATTATTCCGAAATCTTTGATCCTTTCATGAATCGAGGTCATCATCGTATTGACTACGCCAAAGCCGCCGACAATCAGCGTGACCCCGGCTAGAGCTAACATGAACTTGTTAATCTTATCCAGCATGCCCATTTCCGTCGCTGCTACCTGTTTTACGGCCACGGCCCGGACTCCTGGAATATTCTGATTTATTGCGTTGGCGATGATTTCCACCGGGCAGGCATTGCACAGAGCACGAATATCTATCGAAGAAATCAATCCCTCTTTACTAAACGACCTTTGCAATGTTTCCATTGGCGCAAAAATTTGATAATCCTCGTTGGAGCCAGTTTCATCTAGAATGCCGGCGACAGTTAGCTCGCTTCCGTTGAGTGCAATCTGATCACCGATACTTAATTTCAACAACTCAGCGGTGACTGCCCCCACTAGCGCGTCATTAGTGCCATCAAGGTATCTCCCTTCCCGAACTTGCCACCATGTTTTAAGTTTGTTCTCCTCCTGAGGCTCCACGCCAACCAGCGTTACCGTTGTCCCTTTGACATCGGCGGACAGGTACAGCTTGGGAGCAACGGTGGCAATATTGCCACCGTCTTTAATATTTAGCGCCTTCTTTATCTCGCCATCCGTTATCTCTCTGATAAGTGGCAGTTTCTCCTGAGCGATATAGTTTTCACCCACAGTCACTGTTCCAAGACTCAGGTCACCCAATGACATCTCAAGGCTTTTTGTTGCCGGGACAATTATTAGGTTGGCGCCATACTTCTCCAGTTGGTCATAAATTCTTGCCTGGCCAGCCAAAGCGATGGTTAATATACCAATAACTGTCATCGTGCCAATAAC
>JBDRFO010000196.1:0-2483 GCA_043818655.1 Chloroflexota bacterium | reverse complement strand
CATCGCCCCGGATAAATATTGGTATTGACTCTATGCATCCGCCACGATAAATAGTAGAATGAATAT
Organism: Chloroflexota bacterium; assembly: GCA_043818655.1. GTDB lineage: Bacteria > Chloroflexota > Dehalococcoidia > Dehalococcoidales > JAZDNC01 > JBDRFO01. The sequence continues at coordinate 2,417 of JBDRFO010000196.1, read as the reverse complement.
CGTTAAAAAATAATGGACGGCAGGCGTCAACCCTGAGCAGGTCATCAGGAAATGCAGTTTTGTAAGACAGGGCATGTTCCGTAAAGATATTCCGGGAAACCGGATTCCGGATTGCTGAGAAGACAGACTGGCAGGCGAAAGGTGGAGGCCACGCAAAGCATGAACTATTCCCTCATCATACCGACTTACAACGAACGTGATAACATCATCCCGCTGGTTGAGAGAATACATCAGGCCCTATCCCGCTACAAATACGAAGTCCTGTTTGTTGACGATGACAGCCGTGACGGCACCGCCGACACAATCAGGGCGATGGCAGTGGATTACCCGGTCAGGGTGCTTGTCCGGAAGAATAAAAGAGGTCTGGCGACCGCCGTCACGGACGGCTTCCTGAATACGAGCAGTGAAATCATCTGTGTCATGGATGCCGACCTGCAGCATCCGCCCGAGATATTGCCTTCCCTCATTCAGAAGATTGAGAACGGGCAGGATATTGTTGTTGCCAGCCGGTACGTGCCCGGCGGTGGCTGCGAAGGCTGGGCATTAACGAGAAAGATTATCTCCAAAGGGGCAATTTTGCTCGCCCATATCCTCCTACCGGGAAGCAGAATGTGCCATGACCCGATGTCGGGCTTTTTCATGCTTAGGCGGAGCACCATCGAAAAGGCGCAGCTTTCTCCTACCGGCTACAAGATACTGCTTGAAATCCTGCTGATGGGCAATTACCGGACCCTGGCGGAGGTTCCTTTCACCTTTGTTGCCCGTACACACGGGGAAAGCAAGCTCAGCGCCAAAACGCAGAAGGAATACCTGAAGCACCTCCTGAGCCTCATGAGAAGAAAGGGTGAAATAACACGGTTTCTGAAATTCTGCCTGGTGGGGGCAAGCGGAGTTTTCGTCAATATGGGTTTACTTTGGCTACTAAAAGGCTTGCTCGACATCTTTGACCTCATTGCCGTTGCTACCGGCATTGAAGCCTCAGTTATCTCCAACTTTGTTCTCAACGACATCATTACTTTCGGTGACCGTCACTCATCTGGCATAAAATCATTCGTCTCACGCCTGCTAAGATTTAATCTAGTCAGCTTAGCTGGAGTGGGAATTAACCTCACTATTTACTGGCTTTTAACCCGAGTTTTTCATATGCATTATCTCATATCCAACCTGGCAGGCATCGCGGTAGCGACCCTGTGGAACTATCTTGTGAACACATTATGGACATGGCAATAAAAAAAAGTCTTCTTAGAAGTCATCCAGAAACCTGGTATCCTGAGATAAGACACTTACCTGCCCACATTCAGAAAAACTGTTTCGGGATAGCTTGCAGGTTTCTCAAATGGGAATATTTCTGGGTATTGCTCATCGTGATAACCACGCTTGTCTTGCACCTGAGCACCATCACCCAGCCTGCCGAGCTGATCCTTGATGAGCAGCACTATGTCCCCGATGCCCTCTCGATCATCAACAATCACACAACGCTGCACCCCGAACATACACCCCTGGGCAAGCTTTTCATTGCCTCCGGGATAATCCTGTTCGGCGACAACCCTGTCGGTTGGCGGATTTTCTCGGTGGTATTTGGCTCGGTAAGCATTGTGCTCTTTTATTTCATCTGCCGAGGGCTTAGCCTTTCCCGGAGGACATCTTCTATTGCCACATTTCTCCTGGCGCTGGACAATTTAACCTTCGTCCAGGCAAGCGTTACCATGCTTGATGTCTATTGTGTGACATTCATGCTGGCGTCATTCCTGCTTTACCTCAAGGGGAGATTCTCCCTTGCCGCAGTGGCCGTAGCTCTCAGTGCCCTGGCGAAAATGACCGGATTTCTGGCCGCAGGTGTGATCGGGCTGCACTGGCTCATCACATTTTACCAGACCTCCAGAGTTCCTGTGATGGAAGCAGTGCATCAAACCAGCTCAAAACCGTTAAAAGAGTGGCTGAACTATCTTAAAATAAAAAGGCGCGAGGTGTTTGATTTTATTGCATCCATGATCCTGGCGCCCGCATGTTTTATCTTTTTCATGCCCGTTTTTGACTTTCTGGTGTACCGGCGGTTCCTCAGCCCGGTTGACCGCATCCTGGAGATGGTAACCCTGATGAGCAGCCTGACCTTTGCCAACGCCACCCATGAGAGCATGAGTCGCCCCTGGGAGTGGGTTATCTTACCGAAGATAATGCCCTACTGGTACACCCCACGCTATGTTGGCGCCATCAGTTTTACCATCTGGGCTTTAATTATACCAACCGTCATCTATCTTGGTTTCCGGGCAGCCAGAGGCAGCCGCGCTGGTATCTTCGGGCTGAGCTGGTTCATCTGCACCTATGTTATCTGGATACCCCTCAGTATCATCACCGACCGTATCAGCTTCGTGTTCTACTTCTACCCGACCGTTGGGGCAATCTGCATCGGTCTGGGG
>JBDRFO010000195.1:0-2335 GCA_043818655.1 Chloroflexota bacterium | reverse complement strand
GAGTAGAGAAACGGCTGCCCCTGATTAAGAGTCCTACCCTTATTATGAGCGGAGACGTAGACCTTTTCTATAAAAGGGTTGAGCTAATTAGTAGCCTGGTTCCCCGAAACAGAGTAGCTATTCTGGAAGGCGGCGGAGCTTTTGTGGCTCTGGAAAAGCCTGTTGAATTTGCTGAAATTCTACTTGACTTTATGAGAAACCATGGCTGCTAGGTCTCAGGCAGGTGCAGGCAATGATAGATAAAACGGTGAGTTCCCCCAGCAAAGCTGTTGCCGACATATGGGATGGCGCAACAATTATGGTCGGCGGATTTCTGGGTGTTGGTGCACCCTGGAACCTGATAGATGCGCTGATTCAGCGTAAAATAAAGGACCTTACGCTCATAGCCAACTCTTTTGTAGATTGTTACCCACTTACCGATGCAGCGACGGTAAAAAAGCTGATAACCACATATGCCGTTGGCTCTTATGCTTTCAAAGAAGATGATGCTATCGAAGAGCAATGGGAAGCGGGAAAGCTGACTGTCGAGCAGTTGCCGGAGGGAATATTCTCGGAAATTGTCAGGGCTGGTGGCATGGGCATATCTGCCTTTTACAGCAATGTTGGTAAAGGTACTTTTCAGGAAGAGGGACGCGAGGTTAAGAATATAGATGGTGTGGACTGCGTTCTGTATAACAGCCTGAGAGCGGATTTTGCGCTTATTGCCGCCGAAAAAGCTGACAAATACGGTAACCTGGTATACAGAAAGACCGCCAGAAACATCAATCCACTTATGGCCGCCGCTGCTGATGTCACCATTGTGGAAGTCCCGGAGATAGTGGAGCCGGGAGAGATTGACCCGGAGCATGTAGTAACTCCCGGTATATTTATCAAGCGCATAGTAAAGGCTACGCCCGTGTATCACGACTTCTTTGTCCGCGCTGTAGCCAATGAGATAATTGGCAAGAAAGATTGAGTGGAGGGAGAAATGGAACAGCCGAGGTACAGAGGCGGATTAAACCGGGAGCAGATAGGCTTCCGAACCAGCAAGGAATTGAAAGAGGGATATTATATAAACATTGGCCTTGGCATGGCGAATGAAGCATTGAAGTTTTTGTCCGATGAACAGGAGATATTTCTACAGGGAGAGAACGGCATAATAGGTTACTGGAAAATACCTGAAAACGAGGCTGATCGGGACCCGGGACTGGTAAATCCCAGCGGCCTGCCGGTTTCGCTTAAACCTGGCGCAGCTTTCACAGATACCATGGTTTCCTTCGGCATAATGAGAGCCAAACACCTTGATTTAGCGTTGATGGGCGCATTCCAGGTTTCAGAAAAGGGAGACATAGCCAACTGGGCCCTGCCGAATAAGATAGGCGGAATTGGCGGCGCCATGGACCTGGCTACCGGCGCCAAACGGGTTATAGTGGTAATGTGGCATACTGAATCTGACGGGAGACCAAAAATCTTAAAAAAATGCACCTACCCACTGACCGCAATACGTGCGATCAACCAGATTTTTACCAACCTGGCCATAATAAGCATTACCGATAAAGGACTGGTGCTCGAAGAAATTGCTCCCGGGTACAGCTTCGAAGAAGTACAGTCTTATACCGAACCGAGACTTATAAAAAGTGATACCCTGAGAGAAATCCTTTTAAATTAAACCTCAGGCAGAAAATCTGTTCACCCGGTAGCCTGCAAGCTGTCTTACCGGCTTAAAGACAGCGTTCTGAAATAATTATTTTCAAGGAGGTTTTTCGTGTTTACCAAGCTGAGCCATGTAGAGATGATAGTAAAGAGTCTGGATGAAATGACCAGAAATTATGAGAAGCTCTTCGGCCTCAAGCCGTCTTCCCCTGTCATGAATCTAACCAGTGGGGGAGTAAAGGCAAGGCTCTTTCCATTTGGCGCTGATTGCACACTGGCCGTGTCAGAACCCACCGACCCCGACTCAAATGCCGCCAGAGTCCTGGAAAAGCGCGGAGAGGGCGTATTTTTACTGGCCATTGAGGTTGATGACCTTGACAAGCAAATTGAGAACTTAAAAGAAAGCGGAGTGCAATACACAGTGGGTAACCTGGCCCCGGGCCTCCCCAACGCCTGCTGGGTACATCCCAAGCATACCCACGGCATACTGATTGAGCTTATCCCCAAAGGTTTCCTCAAGGAAGTCCTGGAGCGGTCTGAAAAAATAGACGGCTAGAAAGCGGTCTGAACCAAACGCACATATTCAACGAGGTGATTGGCTATGGTTGATGAGAATATCCTGCTCAAATTGAAGTCTTTCATCGGGCATGAAGAGCAGTTTTCTGACGGACACCCAATTGAAGAGGGCATGATAAGGCGATTT
>JBDRFO010000194.1:0-14849 GCA_043818655.1 Chloroflexota bacterium | reverse complement strand
GGGGTGCCGGGGGGGCCGCACAGCTGATGGGGAAAGACGGCGATTATGTCGTCATCAGGTTGCCTTCCAGTGAGATGCGGCGCATCCACGGCGACTGCGCGGCAACGGTCGGGCAGCTGGGTAACGTGGAGCATAAGAATATCAAGCTTGCCAAGGCAGGCAGGAAGAGATGGTTGGGATTTCGTCCTACCGTCAGGGGGAGCGTTATGTCACCCCGCGATCATCCTCATGGCGGCGGCTCGGCAAGGAACCCGATCGGGCTTCCCGGGCCAAAGACACCCTGGGGGAAACCTGCCCTGGGTCATACGACGCGGCGCAAGAAGATTTCTGATAAGATGATTATTAATCGCAGGGGAAAGAAGTAACAGATGTCAAGGTCAGCGAAAAAAGGGCCAACGATTGATCCGAAACTGCTCAAGAAAGTAGAGATGGTTAGCCGTTCCGGTGAGAAAACGGTGATAAAAACGTGGTCTCGTGCCTCAACGATTTTCCCCATTATGGTTGGGCTGACGATCGGGGTGCACGATGGACGCAGACACGTACCCATTTTTATTACAGAAAACATGGTCGGACATCGCCTCGGGGAGTTTGCCCTGACACGCACATTCCGCGGGCATTCAACCCGGGTGGAGAAGACAACATCAGTCCAGAGACCGTAACAATATAGCTTACTTAGATAGGGAAGATAGGGATATGATATGGAAGTTAAAGCGGTAGCAAAAAATGTTGGTGTATCGGCACGCAAGGTGCGCCTGGTTGTTAACCTGGTGCGTGGTAAGAAGGTGAGTGATGCCCTTGATATCCTCAGATTCGTACCGACGCCATCAGCTAAGGCGGTGGCCAAAGTCGTCAAATCGGCGGCGGCTAATGCCGACAATAATTTTCAGCTTTCCCCTTCCGGGCTAAGGATTGCCAGGATATTTGCTGACGAGGGGCAAACCTTCAAGAGATTCCGCCCGCGCTCTCGTGGTCAGATAAGTCCAATACTCAAGCGGCACAGCCATATTACGGTTGTCGTTGCCGGCGAGGAGGATTAATGGGACGCAAAGTTCACCCCATGGGTTTTAGACTTGGTGTCATCCGGGACTGGCAGGCAAAATGGTATGCCGATAAGCGCTATGTCGAGTTCCTGCAGGAAGACGTAAAATTACGGCGTGCCCTCCAGGGGAAATACCGGGAGGCGGGGATTTCGCTGGTGGAAATTGAGCGCCAGGCGAATAAGGTTCTGGTCACGGTTCATACCGCCAGGCCGGGTGTCGTCATTGGTCGTGGTGGACAGCGCGTTGATGAGATGAGGCAATATCTGGAGAAGCTGATTGGCAAGAGGATTCAGCTGAATATCCAGGAAATACATCAACCGGAGATCGATGCCTACCTGGTAGCGCGCTCCATTGCCGAGCAGATTGAGCGGCGTGTTGCCTACCGGCGGGCGATGAAGCAGGCGATCTTTCGTACTCTTCAGGCGGGAGCCAAGGGCGTGCGCATCAGATTGGCAGGGAGACTTGCCGGTGCGGAGATTGCCCGACGTCAACTCATGCATGAGGGGCGCGTCCCCCTGCATACCATCCGGGCGGATGTTGATTATGGCTTTACGGAGGCGCGCACGGTCATGGGACGCATCGGGGTGAAGGTCTGGATATACCGTGGCGATATCCTGCCGGAGATCAAGGTGGCAGAACCAGAAGAAGCAGCGGTCGTTGCCCCGGTAACGGGGGTGGCCCCGGAGTCCACGGCGCCTGCTGTTCCCGAAGCGGTAAGTCAGGTGGAAGAGCCAGTTGCCGCCGGAGCGTTGACAGCGGAGCCGCAGGCTGCGGTGACGGAAGAAGAATCTTTAGCAGAAAAAGAGGATAATTATGCTTCAACCCAGCAGGGTTAGGTATCGTAATGTGCAGCGAGGGAAACGGAGGGGCAAGGCTCATGCCGGGACGGAGGTTACCTTCGGTGATTTTGGTCTGCAGGCATTGGAATCAGCCTGGGTTACGGCTCGCCAGATAGAGGCGGCGCGGCGTGCCATGACGCGCTATGTACGGCGTGGCGGCCAGATCTGGATACGGGTCTTCCCCGATAGATCAGTCACTAAAAAGCCGGCGGAGACGAGGATGGGTGGTGGTAAAGGGGGAGCCGACCACTGGGTGGCGGTCGTGAAAGCCGGGAGAATTCTGTTTGAAATGGGGGGTGTCAACGCAGAAGTGGCGAAAGAAGCCATGCGCCTGGCAAGCAACAAACTGGCAATTGATACCAGGTTTGTGATGCGAGAAACTGTATCGGCCAGCGTCGCCTCCAGCAAAGCGGAGGAAGCTTAAATTGAAGATTAGCGAGATTCGTGCCTTGAGTGTTGCTGACATGGAAAAACAGCTGGGTGAGAAGCACAGGGAGCTTCTCGACCTGCGTTTTCGCGTGGCAACCAAGCAGCTGGTTAACAATCGCGAAGTGTTAAGGGCCAGGCGGGACATTGCCCGGTTAAATACAGTACTTAGGGAAAAAGAGCTGGGAATAAGGTAGATTGATGAATATCAAAAGGAAAACAATGACTGGTAGTGTCGTGAGCCACAAGATGGATAAAACAGCCGTGGTGGTAATCGAGAGGTTGCGGCATCATCCGCTTTATCATAAGACCGTCCGCAAGGCAGCGAAGTACAAGGTTCATGATGAGAAAAACGAGTGTCAGGTTGGGGATGTGGTAAAAATGATCGAAGCACGGCCATTCTCAAAAGACAAGAACTGGAAGGTCGTTGAGATCGTATCCAGACGTGAGGTCGTTTCGGTGACACCTCAGGAAATACAGTAAATATGGAGGTTACGCCTAAAGTGTGAGGCGGCGAATCATCTACCACACGTGTCAAACTGCCTCCAATTGCGTAAGTCCTAAAATCTATTTCGGGATAAAAACATGATACAACAATATACCAGACTTAAAGTCGCTGATAACACCGGGGCGCGGCAAATTTCATGCATTAACGTGCTTGGCGGGTCGGGAAAGAAATACGCTAGGGTTGGTGATGTGATCGTGGCATCGGTAAAAAAATCGGTCCCCGGGGCTACCGTCAAGAAAGGGGATGTGGTGAGGGCGGTGGTTGTGCGCTGCTCTCAACCTTACCAGCGTCTTGATGGTTCCCTGATCCGCTTCGATGAAAATGCCGCTGTGATCTTGAGTGATCGAAACAACCCCAGGGGAACACGCATATTTGGACCGGTAGGCAGGGAGCTCAGGGAGAAGATGTTTACCAAGATTCTTTCCCTGGCGCCGGAGGTACTGTAAGGAAGGCTGACCATGAAGATAAAAAAGAATGATGATGTGCTGGTGATCTCCGGCAAGGATAAAGGGAAAAAAGGCAAGGTGCGCATTGCTCACCCCAAAGACGGGCGGCTTGTTGTGGAAGGGGTAAACATGGTCAAGAAGCACTTGCGGGCAACCGGTGGTGCAAAACAAGGTGGCATTATCGAAAGGGAGGCCTCCCTCTCGATCTCCAATGTTATGTTTTTGTGCAACAAGTGCAATAAACCGGCGCGTCTTGGCATGCGTATACTTAATGATGGGAAGAAAGTCCGCATCTGCCGTGCCTGTAAAGAGGTTATTGATTAGATGCCAAAGCTGAAGGAAAAATACAACAAAGAGGTGACCCCTTCTCTCATGAAGGAATTTAGCTACGCTAATGTGATGCAGGTACCGCATCTTGAGAAGGTTGTGCTTAATATTGGCGTGGGTGAGGCGATTACCAATGCCAAAGCCCTGGAGGCGGCGGAGAGAGACCTGACTGCGATTACGGGACAGCACCCGATAACGACGCGCGCCAAAAGATCGATATCCACCTTCAAGCTGAGAGCAGGGATGCCGATTGGTCTCAAGGTTACCCTCCGCGGGAGCAGGATGTATGATTTTTATGACAGGCTGGTGAACATTGCCCTTCCCCGTATGCGTGAGTTTCAGGGAGTGCCGCGGGATGCCTTTGATGGCATGGGCAACTATTCTCTGGGATTTACCGAGCAGACGGCTTTCCCGGAGATAGAGTATGACAAGATAGATAAGGCACGCGGTATGGAAATAGCAATTGTTACCACGGCCAGGACAGATGAAGAAGCAAGGCGTCTTCTGGAGCTGCTTGGCATGCCTTTCAGTAAGGATTAAAGATACGATGGCAAGATTGGCAAAGATTTTAAAATCACAGCAGCCGGCGAAATATAAGGTACAGGAACACAACCGATGTAAGGTGTGCGGACGGCCCCGTGCTTATATCCGCAAGTTTGGTATGTGCCGCATCTGCTTCCGGCAGATGGCCCTTATGGGACAGATTCCCGGTGTCAGAAAGTCCAGCTGGTAATACGGGTGGGTGAAAACCGTTCGTCTTTTCGCGGGGTAACGCTGTGTACCGGAAAAAATAAATCGGGATATGATAATTAGGTCAATAGGGAGATAGTGGTGATGGTATCTGACCCCATATCTGATATGCTCAATAGAATACGTAATGCCACGATGATGCGTCATGACTTTGTGCTCATCCCCACATCCAAGGTGAAACTGGCGATTGCCCGAGTACTTAAGGGTGAAGGTTTTATCGGTGATTATCAGGTGGTAAAGGGCAAGGTGGAGAACGAGATTAGGATTTCTTTGAAATATCGCGACAAGAAATCGATCATCTCCGGGCTTGAGAGGGTAAGCAAACCGGGGCTTAAGGTTTATGTCCAGAAAGGGGAAATCCCGCGCGTCTATGGTGGTCTGGGTGTGGCGATTGTCTCGACATCCAAAGGGGTGATGACCGGGAAAGAAGCCTGGAGGCATCAGAGTGGTGGCGAACTCATATGTTACGTCTGGTAAATTGCAGGTTGAAGGATAGAAAACCGGGACGGGTAAATTGCCCGTAAGTGACCACTGTGGATAGCAGTGGATATGAAACAAGGTGAAGGATAGAAATATCCGGGATTAGCAGGTTGCCCATAAGTAGCTACCCAAGATGACCGTGGATATTAAACAGGATGAAGGATAGAAATGTCTAGGATCGGCAAATTACCCATCGCGATACCACCGGGGGTAACGGTGGATATTAAAGAGAACGAGGTGACGGTTGTGGGCCCTAAAGGGAAGCTCGGTCGCCGTTTTAACCCCGATATTAACATCGCCCTGAAGGATAATAGTGTCGTTGTCACGAGACCGGATGATGCCAGGGAGCATCGCGCTTTGCATGGACTGACACGTTCTCTGCTGGCTAACATGCTGACAGGCGTGTCTTCCGGGTTTGAGAAGGGGCTGGAGATGGTAGGTGTTGGCTATCGTGTTGAGAAAGACGGGGCGAATATCGTGCTGCGCTGCGGTTTTTCCCACCAGGTAAAGGTTAACCCGCTATCCGGTGTTGCCCTCTCTGTTGAGGGTAACAACAAGATTAAAGTGACGGGCATTGATAAAGAAGTGGTTGGCGAGATGGCGGCAGAGATAAGAGCAATCCGTCCCCCTGATGCCTACAAAGGTAAGGGTATCAGGTATGCCGGGGAGCAAATCAAGCTCAAGCCGGGCAAGGCGGCCAAGGCGGTAGGGAGCAAATAGTAATGGCAGGGAAAGTTAAGACAACAAGAGAAGCAAGGCACAAAAGGCATGAACGGGTAAGGATGAAGGTGAAGGGCACGGCAGCGCGGCCCAGGCTTTCGGTCGCCCGCAGCCTGAACAATATCTACGCTCAGGTGATTGATGATCTCAGGGGACATACCCTTGCCTGTGCCTCAACGCTGGATGCGGAGATAAAAGAGAGTCTGGCAGGAAAGAACAAAACCGACACTGCCAGGCTTGTTGGTGCACTTATCGCCAGGAGAACGCAGGAAACCGGTATCAAAGAAGTGGTCTTTGACCGGGGAGGGAACCTTTATCACGGCAGGGTTAAAGCCCTGGCTGAGGGCGCCCGCGAGGGTGGGCTTAAATTTTAAGAGAGATGGTTTGTGATTGATGGAAGAGCGAGAAGACAGGATAGACCCGACGGAACTGGAGCTTAGCGATAAGCTGATTTATATTAACCGTGTCGCCAAGGTGGTCAAGGGCGGAAAGAGGCTTAGCTTCAGCGTCCTGATGGTAACCGGTGACGGTAACGGGAATGTTGGTATTGGTGTGGGTAAGTCCAATGAGGTGCCTGCAGCGATTGCCAAGGCTACGGCTGCGGCAAGGAAGAGTCTGATCAGAGTACCCATCAAGATGGGCACCATTCCGCATGAGCTCAGGGTCAAATATGGTGCCGCCAAGGTTCTGCTCAAACCGGCAGGGCCTGGTACAGGGGTCATTGCGGGCAGCAGTATTCGTGCGGTACTGGAGCTGGCTGGCATCACGGATATCCTGACAAAGTCACAGGGATGCTCTAACCGGTTAAATGTCGCCAAGGCAACAATTCTTGCTCTGCAGCAGCTCAAAGATCCGAAGGTAGAGATTGCGCGGCGGAAACCTGAAGCTAAACTTGCTCAGGATATTGCGGAGAGAGAGGAGAAGGTTGCCGGTGGCTAGGTTACGAATTACCTGGGTAAAAAGTGACATTGGCTATGCCGAGGACCAGAGAAGGACAATTGCTGCCCTCGGTTTGAAACGGATGAACCGGAGTGTGGTTCATGAAGATTCGTTATCGGTTCGTGGCATGGTTAACAAGGTGCGACACTTAGTAAAGGTGGAGGTTGAGAACTCGTGAGGCAGGATGAACTTTCCCCGGCCCCTGGATCAAGACGGGCGCGGAAGCGGGTGTGGCGTGGTGATGGCAGTGGTCACGGCAGTTACTCCGGAAGAGGCTCTAAGGGACAGAAATCACGTTCCGGCACCCAGAGACGTCCCGGCTTAGAGGGTGGTGGTGTCATGCCCTCTTTACTGCGTTTGCCGCAGAAACGTGGTTTTCATAATATCTTTGCTACCCGGTACAGTGAGGTAAATGTTGCGAAGCTCAGTATCTTTCCGGAAGGTAGCGAGGTAACGCCGGAGGAGATGTACCGGAAAAGATTGATCAATACCCTTAGCCGGCCGGTCAAGATTCTTGGGGAGGGTGAGCTATCTTATGCCCTGAATGTGCGGGCAGAGAAGTTTTCGTCCGGGGCCAGAACGAAGATTGAGGCTGCCGGAGGGAAGGCGGAGGAGATTTAAAGATGCGGGCAAGGCAGTCGCGACCAAGACTTATTCAGGCAATGATTGATGCCTTTAGTCTGCCTGACCTGAGGCAAAAGCTTCTCATCACCCTGGGGGTGCTGGTTGCTTTTCGCTTTGTGGCTCATGTGCCCGTCGCCGGCGTCAATGTTGATGCCTTAAGGCAGTTGTTTGAGAGAAATGCCCTTCTGGGGATGCTGGACCTCTTCAGCGGTGGTGCGATGAGGAACTTCAGTGTCGCCGCCATGGGGGTTTACCCTTTCATCACCGCCTCAATTATCCTGCAGCTGATGACGCCGATTATTCCAAAGCTGCAGGCGCTTTCCCAGGAAGGTGAGGCAGGCAGGAATAAGATGGTGGTGATTACCTACTGGATGACGGTGCCCCTGGCAGCACTGTCAGGTTATGGACAGCTGGTCTTGCTCCAGCGCTCGAATCCGCCGGTCATTGCCAGCATGGAGGTGCTGCAGACAGTATCGATTGTTCTCTCCATGATTGCGGGCACGATGTTCTTGATCTGGCTGGGCGAGATTATTACCGATTACGGCATTGGAAACGGTTTATCCATTATTATCTTTGCCGGGATTGTCACCAGCATCCCGCAGATGATCGGTCAGGGTGTCCTGGCGGGACGTCAGGGTCAAATCCTTGGCCTTATTTTCTATGTGCTGGTGACGCTGGCAACAATTGTGGCCATCGTTATCTTTACGGAGGCACAGCGGCGCATTCCCGTGCAGTTTGCCAAACAGGTCGTGCGCGGCGGCAGGATGTACCGGCAGTCCGGGACATCGCACATACCGCTCCGCGTGAATACCGCCGGGATGATCCCCGTTATTTTCGCCTCATCCATGACCTTATTCCCCAGCGTGATTGCCAGCTATTTCGCCAATGCGGCGACGGAAGAGCCAAACCTGGCGAATGACATTGTGAATATCTTTAAACCTGATGCGTCGATACCGCTGGGGCTGGTTTACTGGGGACTTCTCTTTTTATTGACGATTGGCTTTGCCTTCTTTTATACGACGGTCCTCATGGAGCAGCAGGATTTACCGGGTAACCTGCAGCGGCAGGGAGGCTTTGTTCCCGGGATCCGCCCCGGCAAGCGCACGGCTGATTATCTTGGTGCGGTCATCGGTCGCATTACCTGGGCAGGGGCAATATTTTTGGCCGTGGTGGCTATTATCCCCTTTATTGTGAGGGAGGCAACCGGTATCCAGCTGGTGCAACTGTCCAGTATGGGGCTGCTGATCATGGTTGGTGTTATCCTGGATACGATGAAGCAGATCGAGGGGCAGTTGCTGATGCGTCGCTATGAAGGCTTTATCAAATAAGATGGTACACATTATTCTTCTGGGTGCTCCGGGTGCAGGCAAAGGAACGCAAGCCAAAATCTTAGTTGAGAAGCTTCATCTCGTTCATATTGCCACCGGTGACCTGTTCCGTCAGGTAGCCGGAGAAGATACGGAATTGAGCCGGACGATTAAATCTTATATGGAGAAGGGACTGCTTGTCCCTGATGAAATTACGATTAATATGCTGCTCGGGCGCATGAATGAGGTATCTTCGGCAAGAGGGGTGATCCTTGACGGTTTCCCCAGAAACCTGACGCAGGCAAAGACGCTGGATGCAGCCCTGGATAAAGCAGGGGAAAAAATTGATAAGGCAGTCTACATCCGGGTATCACCTGATGAGCTTATCCGGCGGCTCGGCGGGCGCTGGACATGCCGGGTGTGCCAGATGCCGTATCAGATTATCAGTTCGCCCCCCAGGATTCCGGGGAAATGCGACCGCTGCGGCGGGGAGCTTTACCAGCGTGCTGATGACGCACCGGAAACGGTGAAAAAACGTCTGGATGTCTATTTTAGCGAGACGGTGTCCCTTATTGACTATTATCGAAAGAAAAATAAGCTGGTTGAAGTTGATGGGGAGAGCGACACGGAAGAAGTAGGACAGCGGATAATCAATGCCCTGACCGTGGGAGGTTTAAGCGTAGCTTAATGGGGATCATAATCAAATCCGAGCGGGAAATCGCCATTATGCGGCAGGCGGGTAGAATTGTGGCGTCGGTTCTTGATATACTGGTTGGGAAGATAAGAGCGGGGATGAAGACGAAAGAACTGGATGTGATTGCGGAGAAAGAGGTCAGGGACATGGGTGGTATCCCCTCTTTTAAAGGGTACCAGGGCTTTCCCGCCAGTCTCTGCGTCAGTATCAATGATGAAATCGTACACGGCATCCCCGGTGAGCGTATCATCAAAGAGGGTGATATTGTCTCTCTCGACTTTGGGGCGATTTATCAAGGGTATCAGGGTGATGCTGCGGTGACCGTGGGTATCGGTGAGGTAAGCCCCCTGGCGACGAAATTGATGGAAGCAACGAAAGGAGCGCTTGCGGCAGGTATTTCGGCTGCCCGTGCCGGGTCAAGGCTGAGTGATCTTTCGGCGGCAATACAGGGATATGCCGAGTCACGGGGATTCTCTGTGGTGCGTGAGTATACCGGACATGGGATCGGGCGGAAAATGCATGAGGAACCCCAGGTGCTCAATTTTGGCGTACCCGGGCAGGGTCCTGTCCTGAAACGGGGAATGACCCTTGCTCTGGAACCGATGCTGAATGCCGGTGACTGGCACACGCGTGTGGGCGATGATAACTGGGTGGTGCTGACCACCGACAGCAAGCTTTCGGCGCATTTCGAACATACGATTGCGATTACAGATGACGCGCCGGAGACCCTGACGGTTTTATAGAGAAGAGGGGTATGCCAAAAAAAGAATCAATTGAGGTTGAAGGAATTGTCAGGGAATCCCTGCCCAATGCGGTGTTCCGGGTTGACTTACCCAACGGGCATACTGTGCTGGCGCACATTTCGGGCAGGATGAGAGTGCATTATATCAGGATTTTGCCCGGTGACAGGGTGCTGATTGAGCTTTCACCCTATGACCTGAGCCGTGGCAGGATTACCTATCGTTTTACATAAAGGGGACGATTATGAAGGTTAGAGCATCCGTTAAAGTACGATGTGACAAGTGCCGTGTGGTGAAGCGACGGGGGGTGATACGGATTATCTGTTCCAACCCGAAGCATATGCAGAGACAGGGCTAGTGTCGCAAGGAGGAGAGAGATGGCACGTATTGCTGGAGTAGATATACCGGGAAACAAGCAGGTCTGGGTGTCACTGCAATATATCTACGGCATTGGGCCTTCCCTGAGCCGTAGAATACTTAATGTGACCAATATTGACCCGACAATCAGGGTGGATGATCTTGCCGATACGGACGTCAGCCGTCTCAGGGATGTCATTGCCCGTGATTTTCGTGTTGAGGGCGACCTGAGAAGAGAAATCGGTCTCAATATCAAGCGTCTTATTGAGATTGGTAGCTACCGTGGTGTCCGGCATCGCCGTGGCATGCCGGTCAGGGGACAGAGGACGAGGACGAATGCCCGCTCCAGGCGCGGTCCACGCAAGACCGTCGCCGGCAGAGGACAGAGGCGCAGCGTCGGTAAGAAGTAGCCTGTCTTTGCAGATGCGATCCACCAGGGTGGTGTTTTGCGGTGCGGATGGCTCAGCGAGAAAAAAGGTTTCGTGGTTGGCTGGGGCTTAGCCCATCACAGTACCGGGTGCTTGTGTGTGAGGAAGAGATAATCTATTGTGTAACAGGAGAAGATCATGCCAAAAAATAAAAAGTCTGGCGGCAGGAGACGGGAACGCAAGGTTGTTCCTGTGGGCAGGGCATATATTCAGGCTACTTTTAATAATACCATCGTGACCCTTACTGACTCACAGGGCAATGTGATTGCTTCCGCCAGTTCGGGGTCAGCCGGATTTAAAGGCTCGCGTAAGGGTACGCCTTATGCCGCGCAACTGGCAGCCCGGGATGCGGCCAGGAAAGGTATGGAGGTGGGCTTAAAGCAGGTGGACGTCTACGTCAGGGGGCCGGGTAGTGGACGTGAGGCAGCCATACGTTCGCTGCAGGGTTCCGGTCTCTATATTACAGGTATCAGGGACGTAACCCCGATTCCTCACAACGGTTGCCGTCCCCCGAAGAGAAGGCGGGTGTAGAAGATATGGCAAGATATACAGGTGCTGTTTGTCGGCTTTGTCGCCGCAGTGGCGATAAGCTGTTTCTGAAAGGGGCAAAGTGCTATAATAACTGCACTTTTGAAAAAAGGCCCACACCACCGGGGCCGAAACCAGCCCGCAGGCGAAGAATATCCGATCGTGGGTTACAGCTCCGTGATAAGCAGAAAGCGCGCTTTATTTACGGGATGCTGGAGAAGCAATTCCGGGGCACCTTTGAAAAAGCGGACAGGATGCTGGGTGTCACGGGTGACAATCTGCTTTTGCTTCTGGAGCGGCGGTTGGATAATGTCGTCTACCGTCTTGGATTTGCTGATTCCCGTGCTCAAGCCCGTCAGCTGGTGCGGCACGGACATATCGAGGTTAATAACCGGAGGACGAATATCCCGTCCTGTGTTGTGAGAGAGGGGGACGCCATCAGCTTCCGGGAGAACAGTAAAAAGACAGAATATTATAAGCAGTTACTGGAAACAATCAAGAGTAAGACGGTGGTTAACTGGCTGAGTCTGGACAGGGATAATCTTGTCGCCAGGGTTCTCTCACTGCCCACACCAGAAGATGCCGGGGCTAAATTTGAGAAGAAAACGATCGTTGAATTTTATTCAAGGTAGGCTGGTTGGTAAGGAGGAAGTGCATTGTCTCCACTTATAGCCCTTAACATTAGTTGTGCAGAAAGCAGGGGGAATTATGGACGCTTTGTGGCGGAACCCCTGGAAAAAGGATTTGGTGTTACCATTGGTAACGCGCTGAGGCGCGTCCTTCTTGGTTATCTTCCCGGAGCTGCGGTAACACGGATTATGATCGAGGGGATTCAGCACGAATTCTCGCCGATCCCGCATGTCAAAGAAGATACCATGGAGTTTATCCTCAATGTTAAGGCTCTGAGGTTGGCATCCCTCTCGGGTAATCCGGGCAAACTGATACTGGAGAAACAGGGAGAGGGACAGGTTTGTGCTGCCGACATTAATCCTTCAAGCGACTTTCAGATTGTTAACCCGGAGCTACATTTGGCTACCCTCGAATCACCGGATGCCAGGCTCTATGTGGAGTTCGACGTGGAGCTGGGGATAGGCTACCGTGAGGCGGAACCAGGAGACAGCCTGCCGGCAGGCGTCATCGGCATTGATGCAATCTTTACCCCGATGCGCAGGGTAAATTTTAGCGTTGATCCAGCCCGCGGCGGACTGGAAACAAGCCACGAGCGGTTGATTCTTGAGATTTGGACAGACGGCACCATTTCGCCGGAAGGCGCCCTGAGCCAGAGCGCCGATATACTGGTAACAAAGTTAATGCCCTTTGCTGAGTTTGTCAGCTCTTCTCAGGAGAAAGAAAACGAGCAGCCGCAGGAGGGGTCCATACCGGATGATAAGTATAATATGCCGGTAGAGCAGCTGGAGCTGTCCGTACGGACAATGAACTGCCTGAGACATGCCGGTATCACGACCGTTGGGGAAATAATCAATAAGGGCGAGCGGGAACTCTTGCTGCTGCGAAACTTCGGGCAGAAGTCGAAACAGGAGATTGATGAGCGTCTTGAGGCAATCGGGCTGTCCCTCTCTGCGAAACCACCGGACAGCAGTGCACCGATGGAGGAAGAGTAAGAAAAGTCATCCGGAAGATCCCGGTACCGCAGGGCACGTTACGTGCGGGGATTCCGAAAAATTGTTTCCGGATAGTTTGAAAAATAAGCTTATTATTTTGGTGAGGAAGATATGAGGCATAAGGTATCGGGCAGGAAATTCGGTCGGCCAACAGCGCATCGCTGGGCGATGTATCGTAATCTGGTGACCGACCTCTTGAAGCACGAAAAGCTCACGATTACTGAGGCCAAGGCAAAGGAAGTACGCGGGCTGGCAGAGAAGATGATCACACTGGGGAAGGATGGAGGGCTCAGCTCGCGCCGCCAGGCAATGGCTTTTATTATTGATGAGGGGATTGTGGGCAAGGTTTTTACGGATATTGCCCCGCGGTACAAGGAGCGTCCTGGCGGCTATACCCGTATCACCAAGATAGGGATAAGGCAGGGTGACGGTGCGCCGATGGTTCACCTGGAGCTGGTTAAATAGACGAAGTTGCTGATTTGGCGGCAACCAGCAAGATCGTGCTGGTTGTTGAATACGACGGCACCGCTTACTGCGGTTTCCAGTGGCAAAAGGATCAACCGACGGTTCAGAAGGAAATAGAAGAGGCAATCAGGAGACTTACGGGGGAAGAAATAAGGATTATCGCTGCCAGCCGGACTGATTCCGGGGTTCATGCGAGGGGTCAGGTGGTGAGCTTCCGGACAAGGTCGGCTTTTCCTTCTGAAGCGTTTGTTGGCGGGATGAATTACAATCTGCCGGGTGATATTGCGGTGAGGGAGGCGTACCGTGTGGATAACTCCCTTGATATCAGGCGGCAAGCACTGAGCCGGGAGTATAAATATTATATCCTGAACAGCATGACGCGCTCCCCGTGGCGGAAGGGTTTTTCCTGTCTGGTCAGGGGTAGGCTGGACATTAATGCGATGAATGAAGCCTGCCGGGTGCTTCTTGGGGAACATGATTTTATCTCCTTTGCCAGTTCAATTGAGAAAGACAGGGTAAGGAGCACAAGGCGTACCGTTTACCATGCAGGGGTGGCAAAGGAAGAGGAACTGACGGTTTTCCGGATTGTGGCGAACTCCTTTCTAACGCATCAGGTGCGGAACACGGTGGGTGCCCTTTTGAAGGTTGGTTCAGGCAGGATGAGTAGCGGGGATTTCCGGCGCATCATGGAGGAGAAGAGACAGGCGCTGGCAGGGCCGGCGGCGCCGGCATGCGGGTTGTGTCTGGTTAAGGTAAACTATCAATATTCTTTTGAGGAAGTATCACGATGAAAACTTATACGGTCAAGGCATCTGAGATTAAACGGGAACGACATCTGATGGATGCCTCGGGGGAAATCCTTGGGCGCTTGGCGACCCGGATTGCGATTTTGCTGATGGGTAAGCATAAACCTGAGTATGTTCGGAATATGGACTGCGGTGATTTTGTCGTGGTCATCAATGCGGAGAAGATCCGGGTGACGACGGCAAAATATACGGCGCAAAAAGTCTATTACTCACATTCGGGCTACCCCGGGGGGCTGAAGAGTATTACCCTGGACAAGCTGATGAAAACTCATCCCACCCGGGCGATTGAGTATGCTGTTGCGGGGATGCTGCCGCACACGCGCCTTGGTGACCGCATGATAAAAAAGCTGAAGGTCTATGCGGGCGATGTGATTACACCCGCCCCGAAGAAACCCAGGCACATGGCAAAGAAGGCGGATAGGAAGCAGGAAACGGCGGAGAATGTGTCTCCGGAGAAGGAATAATCATTCATCCTGAATCAGAGGGTGAAAAAGTCAAAGTAATCGGATTGCGAAGCTTAAGGGGAAGATTCTAGATGGAAAAAAGAAGTTATGTGCACGGCACCGGCAGACGCAAGACGTCGGTGGCGCAGGTGAGGCTGATGTCGGGTGAGGGGGCGATTGTTGTCAACGGTATGCCCTATGAGGATTTTTTCCCTCGTATCGATCACCGTCAGGCAATCAGGCTCCCTTTTGTTGCGGCCGGTGTGGTGGGGCAATACAGCGCTGTGATCAAGGTTGAGGGTGGCGGTATCACCGGGCAGAGTGGCGCCATTGCCCACGGTATTGCCCGGGCGCTGGTTA
>JBDRFO010000193.1:0-8370 GCA_043818655.1 Chloroflexota bacterium | reverse complement strand
ACCATACGATGCTCTGTCGTCGACGCTCGCACCCACACCTCCAGTTGTTGCCGTTCTTCTGCAGTAAGATTAATCTCTTTGGCTTTGCCAGACATGACCAAAGTATATATCATTACGCTTACTATTGCAAGTAAGGACTAGTCTAATTTATGGCGGCGGGACAGTCAATATTTACGTATATCAGGCAACTGATTTTCCTTCTTAATAATGCTGGCAAAGGTGGCGGATATACTTTCTCGTACGTGCTGGCAACAGTGGGAATTCTAATCCTGGTGGCAGGGCTTGTCAACCTTTGATTACTCCTGGTCTGATGATATAATTAGCCTGGAGCCATTCGTACAGGAGGCGGCTATGCATAAGGCGCTGCTCTCGGAGAAGCTCGATAACTCCCGTATCAGGTGCCATATTTGCCAGTGGCGCTGTAACATCAGGCCGGGTGGGTCTGGTGTGTGCCGCATGTACCAGAACCGGGAAGGTGTTCTTTTCAGTATGAACTACGCACGGGCTTCTTCTGTTGCCTTTGATCCGATTGAGAAGAAGCCCCTGTTTCATTTCTATCCCGGCAGTCTGGCTTTTTCGATCGGGGGATGGGGGTGTAATTTTCACTGTCTGGATTGCCAGAACTGGCAAATCTCCTGTCCTGTGGATAGCCAGCCCTGGGTTGGTAGCCGTGACCTCTCGCCGGAAGATGCCGTCAGGCTGGCAAAAGAGTACCATTGTCAGGGCATTGCCTGGACGTATAATGAGCCTGCTGTCTGGTTTGAGTATACTTTAGACTCCGCAAAACTGGCGAAAGAGAATAATCTCTATACCGTCTATGTCACCAATGGTTTCCTGACTCCGGAAGCACTGGATACCATCGGCCCATACCTTGATGCCTGGCGGGTGGATGTCAAGGGTTTTACCGATGATTATTACCAAAAGATGGCACATATCACGGGGTGGCGGGGCATTCTTGAGGTGGCAAGCCGTGCCAGGCACAAATGGGAGATGCATGTCGAGGTGGTAACGAACATCGTGCCTACCATGAACGATGATGACGTGCAGCTTAACGGTATTGCCCGCTGGATAAAGGATGAACTGGGGGAACTGACACCCTGGCATGTCACCCGTTTTTACCCCCGGTACGAGATAATGAATTTGCCGCCAACCCCGGTATCCACGATTGAGCGTGCCGTTGAGATCGGGCACAGGGCGGGTCTGAAATTTGTCTACTCCGGTAATATTCCGGGCCATCAGGCGGAAAACACCACCTGCTATCACTGCGGCCAGCTTGTGGTGGCAAGGGTTGGCTATGAGGCAGAAGTAACTGGCCTGGATGGGTCGAAATGTAAATTCTGCGGGGCAGAGCTTAACTTCCGTCCCTCAAAAGGAGGCAGAGAATGATCAGGGAGCCGGTTGTTGCCGGGCAATTTTACCCTGCCCGTGCTGACCAGTTGCGCGAAATGATGCGGCGTATGACGGATGAGAAAGCCGTCAAAGAAGATGCCATCGGTGCGATATTACCCCATGCCGGCTATGTCTACTCCGGGCCTGTGGCTGGCGCTGTTATCTCACGTATCCGGGTGAAGGATACGCTTCTCATTATGGGGCCAAATCATACCGGCCAGGGCAAGCCGTTCAGCATTATGACCGAGGGGGTCTGGAAGACACCGCTGGGTGATGTTGAAATTGACTCAGGGCTGGCAAAATATCTCCTGTCCATATCCGATTATCTGGAAGAGGATAGCACAGCACATGCGTCTGAGCATTCGATTGAGGTGCAGCTGCCTTTTTTCCAGTACTTTCGGAGTGATATTAATCTTGTCCCCATTGTCCTCAGCTACGCACCGGGCGGCGTCTACAGGAAGATCGGCAGGGAGATCGCAAGGGCGATTCTGAACTCAAACAGAGAGGTTGTCATTGTTGCCAGCAGCGATATGACCCACTATGAAACCCAGGAATCAGCCAGAAAGAAGGATAATCAGGCAATCGAGGCGATGATTGCGCTGGATGAGGACGAGCTGCTCCGGCGGGTTGCCGACCTGAATATCTCCATGTGTGGTTTCGGGCCGGCAGCGAGCCTTATCACGGCGGCAAAGGAGCTTGGGGCAACCGGCGCCGAGCTTGTTAAATACCAGACCTCCGGTGATATCATCAATGATTTCAGCAGTGTTGTCGGCTATGCCGGTATTGTGATTAAAGGGCAGATGATGTCACCTGTTGTCAGGCTGGCAAAAAGAACGGTTGAGACTTATGTCCGGGAACGGAGGGTCATTGGACCCGGTGATTTATCTCCGGAGATGAAGACGAAGGCAGGGGTTTTTGTCTCCATCCATAAGAAGGGGACACTGCGTGGCTGTATCGGCACCTTTGAACCGACATGCGAGCATGTCGGCAGGGAGATTATTCAGAACGCCATCAGCTCGGCGACCCGCGACCCTCGCTTTATGCCCATCACCACAGGTGAGCTGAAAGACCTGGATTACAGCGTGGACATTCTGACCACGCCTGAGCCGGTGGCGAGCCAGGACCAGCTTGACCCCAAAAGATACGGGGTAATTGTTGAGTGTGGCTGGCGCCGCGGGCTGCTGCTCCCCGACCTTGAGGGGGTAGATACCGTTGATGAGCAGATTTCCATCTGCTGTGCCAAGGGCGGGATTGCCTCCGGCGAGAAGATAAACCTGTACCGGTTCGAGGTGAAAAGATACCATTAGAATGAGATAAGCCCGCTTCGGGCGCCGGCTTCCGTCATTGAGCCGGAATTGATTTGTCCGGCGGGCGAAAAGACAAAAAAAGAGGTATCAACAGACGATGAAAAAATGCCCTAACTGCGGTCAGATGATTGAAGATGCTGCTTTCAAATGCAGTCAGTGTCATCAGTGGGTGGATAATGAGGTCTTTGCGAAGATTGGTGCGGAAGACGTCAGGCTCATCAAGGAGAAAGACCTTATTATTTATACCCCCGGCCTTCTTGCCGCCTATATCACCAATTTTTTCCTGACGGAAGATTTGAAAAAACAGGTGAAAAAGCCACTCGGCGAGAAACCCCTGTTCAATCTTTTCGTGTTTTACTCATTTTGCTACTTCTATACCGCCCGTTTGCATGTCGGGGCAAAGCAGGGATGCCGTGACATGCTGATGGAGATGCTGAAACGAGGTTTATTGCAGGGGATTGTGCAGTTGTTTATCCAGGGGATGCCGGGCGCAACGCTGCTTGAGTCCCTGCATAAGTACGGCGAGGCTCTTTACCAGAGCTTTGATACGGTGATGGATGGTATCAGCCTGGAGGCGGATGCGGCGGCGCAGATTGAGGCGGCACAGAGCCTTGATACCGTTGTTTTTGGCGATGAACGCCCCGACTGGTTGGAAAACGTGGGTCTTTACAGACGGTTCTGGGTCACAGTTGGCGAAATGAACAATATCTTCTCCCGGATGTTCCTTGTGGAAGAGGCCGACTTTGACTGGCGGTCGGCAGCAGGGCTGTAAAAAACTAAGATTATGAAGAAATATCTTAGTCCCTTTACAAGTGAGATTTTGTGCAAAATGGTAAAGATGTGCAGGTCACCTGGGGATTGGCTGATTGATGGTTGGAATGATGACCAACTCTCGGAGCTTAAGGGCGGCCGTGGCGACGGTGCGGCCAAGAGTGGTGAGGTAATACTTGTAGCGACGTCCAATCTTCTTGATGAGTCCATGGGTGCGAAGCCGCTTGAGCATGCGAGACAGTTGCGACGGCGAGGCGTCCTGAAGACATGGGCGGAGGGTGCGTGCTTGGAATCCGCTGATGGTAAACTCACCGCGGATTATGGCTTGGAAGAGATCCAGATCAGCGCCATGGAACAGATTAAAACCGCGATAGCTCCGGTCGCCGTGGCGCACCGGGGTGGAGATTTTCTCCAGGGAGCGGAGGCCAGTACTGGGATCATCGATAGCAGCCAGGAAGTCGAGGTAGCGATGGGTGGCCGCGCTGAGGAGACCGTGCAGCGATGGCAAACTGTAGATGGACTTGCGCATGGGGGCGAGCTTAAATGCAGCGGTCCCGTCGCGATGTTCCACCGTGCGGTGGTGCTTGAAAAAGGTGACGTCATTGGCGGTGCATTCCACGCGCCCGATGAGGCCGAACTTGTCGTAGAGCTTGATAGCCACCGGTCCCATGTGGTGCTTGATGCATGTGCCCGCGATGCGGGTGTGAAAGTCATTGCCGACCTCCCCCTGGTAGTTGGCATTCAGCTTGCGTCCGAGGAAAGTGACTATGTGCTCTGGCTTGATGGCATGGATGGCAGTGTGGGTGATGGCAGCGTAGAGGGGCTGGAATTCGACTTGGCGCCGGAAGACCACGTCAGTGGCATACTCCACCTGCATCAGGCTCCAATGATACCCCGATTCGAAATATCTAGTTGCCGGGCAATACTCGGCCGCGATTTTGTCCAGGTGCCGGTGAAGTCGCCGGATATCCAGGGCATCGGCCAGTGCCTGAGCACGGGGGAAGTCGGCAATGTCGACGAAGGCATTTTCCAGCAGGGTGTGAGTGATTCCTTCTTTCTTAAGCTTGATGGCCAGTTCGTTATGCCCGTTGAAATAGAACTGCAGGCGGAACGGTGCCCATGTGGGCACCCGCAGGTAGCACAG
This sequence comes from Chloroflexota bacterium, assembly GCA_043818655.1. Classification (GTDB taxonomy): domain Bacteria; phylum Chloroflexota; class Dehalococcoidia; order Dehalococcoidales; family JAZDNC01; genus JBDRFO01. The sequence continues at coordinate 3,759 of JBDRFO010000193.1, read as the reverse complement.
CCCCAGTTCCGGGTGGATGAAGTAGAAGTAGTAATGCAGACATTTCGCCTGGGTGGACTTAAGGAAGGTCTTTCCAGTGGTCTTGTCATGCCAGGGCCTGAACGAGGGGCAGGGCTCCATCGCCGAGAAGATGTGAACCAGACCAGGGTGATCACCACGCTTGGCGACGATTGTCTTGATGCGCTCCTCCTTCCGGAAGTTATTACGCCGGATGAACTCGATCTCCAGACTAATCTCGCGAGCAAGTTGCTCAGCGTGTGCACGAATCTCCTCCCGAAACCTTTGGGCGAACAGTGGGTAATCGAAGAGGCGAATACCTCTCACCCGCATATGCCTCGCCATCGCCTCCGCATGGCAGATGTCGGGGAGCGTGCCAGTAATCACCACACGGTCGAAGCAGGACAGAGTGCCACGAATTTTGGATGCATGTCGATCTATAAATGTTTTCATGGAGGGTATTATCACTCAATTCGTGCCCTCTTGCCAACGAAAAGAGAAGAAGAAAACCTGTTTGGTTCCGGCTACGCCGGGTTAGGGAGAAAAGATAATGATAATGAATCCCGAAGAAGATATTCTTGTAGAGATAAAGAAGTTCTTTGGAGATATTTTTGAGATAAGGAACAAGACTGAAGATTATGCTTATGCAAGTTATAAAATAGAGTGGTTAGAGGGTCTAGGTCTCTCTCCTAGCAGTAGCGATGAATCTAAGACATCAAAAACTACCAAGAAACTACAGCAGCATTTGAAAGAGATATTTGGCAGCAGAATAAAAACGGAAGCACCTGTTGCTGAAGGCATGACTTTAAGATTTGCAGCAGAGAACGGTGAATCGGACACTATTCACATTGACTCAAACAAATTACAGGCTTTTGATGTTCTGGACTTTGACACGGGCACAGCATTTGAGATTAGTTTATCAGATGCTTTTTCGGAATTTTTTAAAGATGTTTTGAAAGCTCTATTGGATTCAAGAGTGAAGAAACTCTATCTCTGTATGAGAAATCATAATTATAGAGGGGCTAAGAAAAGCGGTTATTTAAAGGTAAAAGACTCTCCTATGGTAGCACAGTATATAAGTCTTGCTAAGCTTTATAAATTGGACATTTTCTTGGTTGACTTGTTCCCTAGTTGTAATGAAAAGCAACCAGCGAATTGTGAAGATACATTACAGTGATGCATAGCAGTTAAGATGGCTAATAAGAGCATTATTCAATCGTCTAAAATCTGGGGAAAGATATATGATGTTTTGGACGAGGTTTCGGATGAAGTTGGGGAGGATGTTGTAGGCGGAGGTTTTTTACTCAAATACGAGGGTTGGGGTAGCTCTTGTGTAGAGGAACTGTGGTGTAAGATAGAAACAGAACAAAAGAAACGGGGAATAGATATTTCAAGTGATGAGGCAGAAGAAGAGAGGGAGGGAGTCTGTTTTGTATTTGTAGAGGAACAGAGTGAAAAGATGATAGCTTTTGAGTGGAAGCCTGAGATGAAGAAAAGAGGGTATTGTTTTATTGATGGTGGATATGAACACGGGGGTCTTTATGGAAAGACATGGGCATTATTCAAGAAAAAGAGGCATTAACAATGGATAGAATATGGCCAGTAAAGAAGATACAGCTTGGTGAAAGCATTCACGGGATTTGGGGGAATGTTGAAGCTCTTATGAACAGCGATGAAGTATTTGTGCAGAGATATACCGAGGATGATGATAAATCTGGCTATATTTATTTCAATTCATATGACGGTAAGAAAAGGACTCTGGCAGCGATTCTTCAAAGACATGGGCTAGATAAACTCGTCCCCTATGTGAAAAAAGGTGAGTTGCTATTGATGTGGTGAAACGGATGAGCAACGCTCTAATATTAAAGCATGGAATAGAAACGATTAGGTAATACCATGAACCTTTTTGACCATAAACTACAGGAAACCATGAGCAAAGAAGCGCCTCTTGCTGCCCGCATGAGACCAGTAAACCTTGAGGAGTTTGTCGGGCAGGAGCAGATTGTCGGGAAAGGGCGTGCCCTGAGGCGTGCCATTGAGTCGGGACAGCTTCCTTCAATCATCTTCTGGGGGCCGCCCGGAAGTGGCAAGACCACCCTTGCCTTCATTATCGCCCGCATGACATCATCGCATTTCAGCCCCATCAGTGCGGTCAGCGCCGGCGTGGCAGACCTGCGCCGTATCATTGAGGAGGCAAAAGAGCGCCGCAGGATGCAGGGGCAAAAGACCATTCTCTTCATTGATGAGATACACCGCTTCAACAAGGCACAGCAGGACGCCGTTCTGCCCTTTGTCGAGGACGGCACGGTTACCTTAATTGGCGCCACCACGGAGAATCCGTCCTTTGAGGTGAACTCGCCACTGCTCTCCCGCTCCCGTGTCTTTGTCCTGAAACCCCTCTCCGAGGATAACCTGAGCACGATTGTCACGAGGGCGCTGGGGGATGCGGAGAGGGGGCTGGGGGAGTTTAACGCGGAGCTTGCCCCGGAGGTGCAGTCCTATCTTGTTACCATGTCCAACAGCGATGCCCGTATTGCCTTAAACACGCTTGAAATGGCAGTGATGTCAGCACCGCCGGATAAGGACGGCAAACGCCGCGTGACCATGGAAACAATCGAGGATGTCATCCAGCACCGCTCGCTCGTTTATGACCGTGCCGGCGAGCAGCACTACGACATCATCTCGGCTTTACATAAAACTATGCGCGGCTCCGACCCGGATGCTGCCCTCTACTGGCTGGCAAGGATGCTGGAGGCAGGAGAAGATCCCCTCTATGTTGCCCGCCGCCTGGTGCGCTTTGCCTCGGAAGATGTCGGGATGGCTGACCCGCAGGCGCTGGTGGTGGCGATGGCGGCACAGCAGGCGGTTCATTTTATCGGTATGCCGGAGGGTAACCTGGCGCTGGCCCAGGCAGTTGTCTATCTGGCAACCGCTCCCAAGAGCAACTCCCTCTATACTGCCTATGGGATGGTGCGGAAAGAGGTGCAGCATGGTCTTGATGAGCCGGTGCCGCTTCACCTGCGCAATGCCGTGACAGGCCTGATGAAGAATATCGGTTACGGGAAGGGCTATAAATATGCCCATGATTTTCCCGGGCATTTTGTTGCGCAGCAGAACCTGCCCGATTCTTTGAAAGGCAGACGCTTTTACACACCGAGCGAACAGGGATTTGAAAAAGAGATAGCCCAGCGACTCAAGAAATGGCATCCGCACCGGTATAGCCCGGATAAAAAGCAAGATGAGTGAGAAAAATGCTGCGTTCCCCTGCGGCGGTCTTACCCTGGAGGGCGTGTGGCATCTCCCGGAAGATGGCGGTATCCACCCTGCGGTCATCGTCTGCCATCCTCACCCGCTTTACGGCGGTGATATGGCAAATAATATTGTCATGGCTATCTGCCGGGCACTTGTCGCCCGGAATATGGCTGCCTTTCGCTTCAACTTCCGCGGGGTTGGCAGGAGTGAAGGGGCTTTTGGCGGGGGTGTCGGTGAGCAGGATGACGTCGGTGCGGCGTTGAATTTCGTCTCCGCTGATGAAAGTGTTAACGCCAATCTTCTGGGGCTGTCCGGCTATTCCTTCGGTGGTGCTGTTGCCCTGTCGGCTGCCCGGAAAGACCGGCGGGTTAAGGCTCTGGGGCTGGTATCACCGGGGCTTTCCCCGCCGGGATGGGAAAAATTGGGCGAGTACCCCCGTGCAAAGTTTGTTCTTCTGGGTGGCATGGATGCTTACATCCCGCTGACAGAGGTACAATCCAAAATAGCGGG
>JBDRFO010000192.1:0-4022 GCA_043818655.1 Chloroflexota bacterium | reverse complement strand
ACCATACGATGCTCTGTCGTCGACGCTCGCACCCACACCTCCAGTTGTTGCCGTTCTTCTGCAGTAAGATTAATCTCTTTGGCTTTGCCAGACATGACCAAAGTATATATCATTACGCTTACTATTGCAAGTAAGGACTAGCCTGTGTTAACATTAGGGCAATATATAAACAGAAAACCGGAATAGCAATGGAGGATATTCAAAATGGACAGGCTTCATTATAAGACAATTGACCTTTTCAGACTGAAAAGGGGCATTGCTGGGGATGTTACCGAACTCATCGGGAATACGCCTATGGTCAGGTTAAATCGCATCACACTGGGCATCAAAGCAGAGATAGTAGCCAAGCTGGAGGCTTTTAACCCCACCCTGAGCATCAAGGACAGGATAGGTGTGTCGATGATTATTAATGCCGAGGATAAAGGGCTAATCAACCGGGACACGGTCATCGTTGAAGCTACCAGCGGCAACACAGGTATTGCCCTTGCTTTTGTCTGCGCGGCCCGGGGCTACCGGCTGATTATTGTTATGCCGGAAACCATGTCCCTCGAACGGAGGCAGCTCATGTCCTTTTTTGGTGCCGAGCTGGTGCTGACCCCTGGCGCCGGGGGGATGAGTGGGGCGGTCAGAAAGGCGGAGGAGATAGTGGCAGGGAACGCCAACTATTTCATGCCACGGCAGTTCCAGAATAAGGCAAATCCGGAAATACACCGGCTCACCACGGCTGATGAGATATGGCGGGATACGGAAGGCAGGGTGGATATTGTCGTCTCCGGCGTGGGCACCGGCGGGACAATTACGGGGATTGCCGAGGAGTTAAAGTCAAGAAAACCAGCATTTAAAGCGATTGCCGTTGAGCCGGCAGACTCGCCGGTTCTTTCGGGCGGGAAGTCGGGTCCTCACCGGATTCAGGGTATTGGCGCCGGGTTTATCCCTGATGTTCTCAGAACGGAGCTAATTGACGAGACCGTCAGGGTGACAGACGAGGATGCCGAAGCAACGTCCCGGAGACTTGCCAGGGAAGAAGGGATCCTTGCCGGTATCTCCTCAGGGGCGGCGACCTGGGTGGCGCTGGAGGTTGGAAAAAGAGAGGAAAATGCCGGTAAGTTGATCGTGGTCATTCTGCCTGATACCGGCGAGCGCTACTTATCCACGTCACTCTTCCCGAAATGATAAATACACAGGTATCAGGGGGAGGCGATGACAGGAGGACATACCGTTCACATCACGGGACGGAACGGCAGTCTGCGCCATTCTTTGCAAACGTTAGCCCGCACAGCAAGGGAAACACGGCATGCTGAGATAGAGCAGGTAACATGCCCGTATTTGCTGAAACGAGTTTTTGGATAGCCTCTCAGGTAAGTTTCGCTTAAAAGGGAACCAGAATAGCTCCGAGACTTTTTACCTCACGATAAAAGGGATGACAATCGCGATGAGCCCGGTGAAAACGACGGCAAGAATAAAGAGATTATATCTGGTGTTGTAGTTGCCGAGAAGCGATGGGTCGTAGTAACCATCCACTCCCTGGTCTTTGTACATTTGGAGAAGACCCGTGATCAGCTTCTGCCTTGTCTCGCGCCCTTTTACCAGCCCCGTGACGACAACAAAATTAACCACGATCACCAGAGAAACAAAAATGAACATAACAATCATGAATCTAAGCGCTTGACCGGAGGCCACCGCCGAATTAACGGCCAGGGTTATCAGGTTAAGGAGAATTGCCACGATGACAAAAATAATATCCGTTTTCGTGTTCTGGTTTAGCTCCGCAATAATATGCTCATGAACTCGTTCAATCACAGTAACCTCCTTCTCGCTAATGCAGCATCCCGCAAACCTTGCGCTATCTTATCATTTACTTCACTCATGTTACGTATTTTAGCCTTATGAATCATCCGATTCCCAAGTTCTTTTTGCGTAACATGAGTTGCTTCATTTACGCAAAACAATGGCATACAGGGCAAAGTTTCATTTGGTTATTCCTCTGTTATCGTTACTTTTGTCATAACATCACCCGATACGATTGTTTTGAGGACGCCCATCCCCTCTGTCAGCTGGCCAAATACCGAATGCATGCCGTTAAGGTGGGGCTGGGGGGCGTAGGTGATGAAAAACTGGCTGCCGTTGGTATTGGCTCCGGCATTCGCCATCGACAGCGCCCCGGTAACATGGGTATGACTGGTGAATTCGTCAGCAAAGCGGTACCCCGGACCGCCGGTCCCGGTGCCGAGTGGGTCCCCCCCCTGAGCCATAAAACCGGCGATGACCCGGTGAAATGTTGTACCGTCATAAAAACCTTCGCGGGCAAGGAAGACAAAGTTATTAACCGTTACCGGTACGTCACTGGCGAACAGCTCAAGCACCAGTTTCCCCTTCTTTGTTTCAATAATAGCCGTATACTTCTTATTCCTGTCAATTGTCATTGGGGGTGGTGCGGCGTAACTCTTTCGCTTCGGTGCGGGCGTCGGTGTTGGTGTGCCACCGGCACATGATGTCGCCAGAAGTGCCAGCAGAGACAAAGCGGTGCCTGCCATGCGCACAAGGTGATTGGTTGTCATGATTTTCATAGCTCCTTTCGTGTTACAGGTGTCTCTGGCATGAGGTAACGGCTCATACCTGATGCAGACAAAGATTTTCAAAGTCATCCAGGAAATCAGTCTTCTGAGATATGGGCGTATCCCCCTGCTTATAATCAGAAAAACAGTTTCTGGATAGCTTATAGTGACTGATTTTAACATTATTGGTCTCTCTTGCCAAGTTAGTAATGATGTCGGTTCTGCTATATCCGGACTGGCAAAGATCCCCTTCTTCTCATAAAACTGCTGGTAAATCAATGTGACAGTATCGGTAAACGGAACTAACAGGAGGATTCAAACGTGGCGACAATAGAACGCGGGCAAGGCAAACTGATTTCTGTAGATACCGACAAGAAACAACGATGGTTCCAAGAAATAAGAATGCAGGGTTCTTGGGGCAACCACCAGCGTATTAAGCTGGCCAGGCGAGCAATCCTGTAAACTTGTTGGATAATGTTTGGAATACGTGCTTTCCGGTGGCAAAGTCATAAGTCTGGAACTTCTGTCTTAATACATGTAACAGCAGTATAGTCAGTTGTCAAAGGCTTCAACGAATGCCCCCGAAGCCCACACCTATTGTTTCCAAAGAAGGTGCTGTTCGCATATTCTACCCACAAGCCGATGCCCTTATGCTATAATAGTTTTATCAGATTTATTTAAGAACTATTAGAGATATACATGTACCCGAAAGAGTTGAAATACAGCGAGGCGCATATCTGGCTGAAGCTTGAAGGAGACAGGACGGCACGCATCGGCATTACCGACTATTACCAGCGCCAGCTAAACCGTGTTGTCTTCATTGAGCTTCCTGAAGAAGGTGCCGAGATTAAAAAGGCAGAGCCTTTTGGTTCGATCGAATCATCAAAGACAATCAACGACCTGCTCAGCCCAGTAAGCGGCAGGGTGAATGACGTGAATCACCTGCTGAGCACCAATCCTGCCCTGACCAACAGTGACCCCTATGGTGCCGGCTGGATTGCTGTCCTCAAAATAAGCAACCTGCGCGAGCTTGAGACGCTGATGCAGGCGGAAGAATATGATGCCCTTGTCAGCAAGCCGGAGTAGCCGGAAGAGAACATTAAAGCCTGACCGGTTGATGCTGCCGCGAAGTTATCCGGGGACCCGGTATCCGGACGTATGGCACATTACCTCTGCCCACATTCAGAAAAACATTTTCTGGATATCTTGCCCCTTCATACCCTGATCATGAGGTCAAGGGGGTGAAATTATCCCTGCATCTCTTTCATACGGGAAGATAAACCACAGGCGCAAGATAAAATGTGCAGGACGAAGTTTGTCACAGTTTAATGCTCCAACTGTAAGGGTGGTTAAGGTTTATTTTTCAGGGGCACTACCCCAGGCAGCGAGATTTTTCCGGAAGACATCGGGGAAGCGGTCAACGATTTCCCTGACAGTGGTTGCCGGGGTCGGCTGAGCCATCTCACC
>JBDRFO010000191.1:0-2437 GCA_043818655.1 Chloroflexota bacterium | reverse complement strand
TACCATAGATGGTCGGCAGCAACCAGGAAAGCGTAACCCACATAATCAGAAGCAGCGGCCCCCCAATCCGGAGGAAATCGTTGAAGGTGTATTGCCCCGCGTTCATGACGAGAAGATTGGTCTTGTAGGCCATGGGGGTTGCATAGCTCATGTTGGCTCCGAACAGTACCGCAAGGACATACGGTTCGGGAGGTTGACCCATTTGGGTAGCAATGGAAACGGCGATAGGGGTGCCGATCACCGCTGCCGCATTGTTGGATACAATGTTGGTGAGAATCCCCATCAAAAGCATTAGTCCACTGATCACGAAATTTGGCGATGTGCCTCCCGCCAGAGTCATAAAAAGCCGTGCCAAATAATCCGCACCGCCGGTCTTCAGCAGGGCCATCCCTAAGGCCAGGCTCGCAGCTACGATAAGGATGACCTGCGCACTCAGGGCACTCGTAGCATCACGCCATTCCAGGCATCCGGTAAAGATCATCAAGAGCGCCCCGCATGGTGCGCTAATCGCAATCGGTAGCAACCCTAAAGCAGCCGTTAGAACGACGCCCACCATAATAAGCAATGCCACCGGTGCCTTTCGGGTGAAGGGCAGATCCATCGTGGCATCGAGAACAAGGAAATCCTTCGCTTTTTTTAGACTGGCGATCTGTTCACGGGGTCCCTGAACCAGAAGAACGTCTCCGGCCCTCAGCCGAATATCACCTATTTCGTCGTATATCTTTTCCAGGTGCTTGCCCACTCTGTGGAGAGCCAATATAATCAGCCCGTAGCGGTCCGCAAAGCGAACCCCGCTGAGGCTCCTTCCCTGAAGAATAGACCCTTCTATCACAACCACTTCTGCGATCTGTTGATCTTCAGCCTTCAGGGGGTGTTCATCATCAATGGGCTTATCCTCTGAGTCCTCAGGATAGAGAGTTCCCTCGAGTACCTTTTCAAACTCCTTCAGTCGTTCGGGAGTATCCCGAACAATCAGGTGATCGCCGGCCCCGAGAATCACACTGGGAAGCGGCATTATGAACTTGTCAAGCCCGCGCTCCACACTCATGATCTTCATGGCACCATCGGTCATCTTTATGGCTTCGGCCACCGTTTTGCCTTCAGCCGGGCTTCCTTCCAGGATGGCAAGGTGGGCAACGAAAATCCTTGGGGAGGTGTCTGCCAGAGGCTGCTCCCTTTTAGGCATGATTTTTGGTGCCAGGAGCCAGAGATACGCAATTCCGACGCACCCGGCAATGACCGCTGGCATTAGGAAATCGAACATCTCCAGCCGTCTCAAGCCCATGCTTGCAGCCACGGAAACCACGAGCAGATTTGTGGAGGTACCGATGGTGGTGCACGTCCCGCCCAGCAAAGTGGAGAACCCCATGGGCATCAGAACTGAAGAGGCCTTCATACCTGTCCGGAGAGAAACGCTTATCAAAATGGGGAGAAACAGAACGACCACGGGAACATTGTTGATGAAAGCGCTGATTAAGGCCCCGACTAAGAGCGTTAATAACAGGGAGATGTTAGGGCTGATCTTCCAGAGCCGAGCCAACGCTCTCCCCACAGGTTCCAGCGCCCCTGTGCGTACGATGCCCTGTCCGGCAATCATTAGGGCACATACGGCAACCAATGCCTCGTGTCCGAAACCTTGGAAAAAGTCCACGGCATGCAGAACGCTTCCATCTACCTGCAAAGGAAAAAGTTCGAAACCCACGGCCAGACATGTGAGAACCAGGAAACTGGAGGATTCTAGTGGAATCTTTTCACGCGTGAACAAGATAAGGGCAAAAACTGTGAGCAACAGCACTGCCAAGGCATGAACATTAGGGGGTGAAGGAAGGCTCATCTCCCATAACTCCATTTTTTGTTAAAGCAAAGTAAGTTGATGCTGCGATGATACAATTCTTGCACAATACATAAATCGCGGTATTTTCAACTATACCAACGATATTCTTCAATATACAATAAATTGGAGTTAGGACACAAGATGTTGGTATGCTGTAGTATTAATATCAAAGAAAGATATATTGAGAGTACCTCAGGTTGAGCGAAATTTGTGATACTTAACGATTCAGATGAAGATAAGTTCAGGCTTATTTTACAATCAATAGTACAACCCTTTGATTTTCGCCAAGCAAGAACGTTTTGATGATTATTTTTCATTTGTCAAGAGTGAACACGCGACTCACTTGTTTTCATTTTTTTAGCCCCGCTTAAATCAATTCCGTAGATATGATGTGGTGATTCTATCGGTTGCCCGGCTAATTCCATCACAGAATTGGAATAATCCTGGCTGTGTTGACTTATTTACTTACTTATAGATGTCCCGAATTCCCCCACGTCCCTAAATTTATTTCAACCTTTTCACAAGTTCTTTGCCAAGCGTACGGCACTGTTCTTTCGCCTCGTCGCCAGTTGGCCTCCTGCTCTCAACTGTCTCGCCCACCTG
>JBDRFO010000190.1:0-2290 GCA_043818655.1 Chloroflexota bacterium | reverse complement strand
TTCTTCTGCATTGCCGTGATGCCTTCCTGCCAGTCTTTGGGCAGCATGGCCTGGATGTTCGGTCGCATGATGCGGGCCATCAGGTTCTTCCCCTTATCGGGCATCTGGTCCCAGGTAAGAGTTATTGCCTGGCGTAGGGCGATTCCCGGATTGGAGCCAAACATGCTGCTGAGGACATCCGGGTCAACAAAACACTCAACGAATGAAGGTTTCTTTTCCCGTACGCTGACCTCAATGGCTCGCTCGATGGCGGGTTTGATCTGTTCCGGTCTCTCCACGAACTCGGTATGGCAACCCACCTCGGCAAACATCCTGTCGTAGCGGATATTGTGAATCGTCTGCCATGAGTCCTGCACGCTGTTGCCGGTGGGAGCGGCGACCTTGGCATGGAAATTTTCGTACATGCCGGCGATGAGGGTATTGTTGTTCTCATGGAGGAAGATCGCAGGGATATTCCAGCGGGCAGCCGTTTCGATATCCATCCCTCCGGCGCCGACCGCACCGTCACCGAGCAGCGTCACAATCGGTTTCTCGCATTTGGAATAAAGTCCGGCGGCGACCGCCATGCCGGGCCCGTGACCGATCCCGATGGTCTCGGAGGCGTCAAGAACCGTGCCGGTGTTCACGGCAACGTTCCAGTTGGTGAAGTATGATGATGCCGTGAACCCATCGATAATGGCAATGTAATCGTTATTGTACTTCTCGGTCAGCACCTCCGCGGTGTAACGTCCGACCAGGTCGGGATGTATCGGCATACTGCTTTCCATGCTCTTGGTTCGTTCCTGTGTCTTCTTCAGCAGTGTCTGCGATGTCTCGGCGACGAACTGGCGCCATTTATCCCACTTCGCAACCGGCTTGTTCACGCCCATATCTTTGAGGCACTGAATCATCTGCTGCAGGACTGCTTTCAGGTTACCGGTTACCTCAATATCGGTGTTGATTGCGAGTGAAACCATATCCGGTGTGTCCTGAACCTGCGCAAACTTGACCTTTGGCGGGTAGTAATGCGCACTGCCGTATCCTTCCAGGAAACCGAGCCTGATACCGAAGACAAGACATCGGTCAGCCTGTGCCATTACCTCTCCCCTGGCTTTCTGGTAGTTGAGCGGATCCAGTTCGGAAATCATGCCGCGGGAAACACGTCGGGTGCTGCAGGGGAGGCCGAGAAGGTGGACGAATTCCCGGAGTTCATCCTGGCAGTCATCCTGATGCGCCGCACGGCCGACAACCATTGCCGGTCGCTCCGCTTCAAGCAGCCATTTCACCAGCTCCTCTACGAGGCGGGGATCACCCTGGGTCATCCACTCGCGTGGCTTCCATCCCGGTACGTAATTGGTATAAGCCTGTGCCCTGGGAAGGAAGATTCCGGGTCCGGCAATCTCGGTTGTATAAGCGACCGCAACCGGGCCGGCCGGGGGCGCCACTGCCGTACGAAAAGCCTCTTTCAGATTCCTGAGCAGGTGCGCCGGGTAGGTCACTCTCCTTACCCACTTGGTTACCCCCTTGAGCTGGTTTTCGGAGCGTGCGATACCCTGTGAGCCGTAGTTGTCGTCATCCATGGTGCCTGATTCGGCGACGATGGCGACGCCGGGTGCTCCGGCAGCATATGCCTGGGTCACGCCGGTCACAAAATTTGTTAAGCCGGTGCCCGGCCCAATGACACAAAAACCGGGTCTCCGGCTGAGCCTTCCCCATGCGTCCATGGCGAAGCCGCACCCCTGCTCGTGACGGAAAAGCACCCGCTTGATTCCGGCCCTTTGCACAAAGGTATCCATTGTAATTGAGTTTCCGCCGATGAGGGAGAACATGTACTCCATGCCCTCTTCTTTTGCCATCTGGGCACAGAGTTCGAGAACATTGACTTTCTCTTCTGCTTGAACCTTGACCTGGGTGGCATCCTTTTTCTCTTGAGCCAAAACAACCCTCCTGTAATTATGATTTTGCCTGCCCTGCCAAACTCTGAAGGGCGACCCGTGCCCTTATTTTACATACGGAGTTAATACGAGTCAATCCGTGTTCAATCAAGAAATATCTGCTCATCAACCGCTTTTATCCCGCGCCTGGCACAGATGATTCTCTTCCCTATTCATCGCCTTGACAAAGATCACTCTATTTAGTAGCATAAGCACGATACTATCATATGAGATTGTGAATAAGTTAACCAATATTTCGATTCTGCTATATAATTATCTTCTCTTGAATGCATGTTGAAGAATCAGAACGGATGTTGGATAATTGTTATTGTTTTTGCATTTCAACCAATCGGGACGAAATGCATAGGTGACCACAG
>JBDRFO010000189.1:0-3495 GCA_043818655.1 Chloroflexota bacterium | reverse complement strand
ACCTATTTGGTTGATGTCAACGGACTTACCGATTCCTTTACGGTAAAAGGAGAGGTATTAGTGCCCCCAAAGAAGAATAACTGGGTGCTTATCAGCATCATACTCGCAGTGCTGGCTGTAATCTCAGGGCTTGTGGGGTATATCTGGTGGCGAAGACACCGCTACGTCTAAAGATAAGAAAATAGCTGGGGCTAATTGAGATGCCGCTCTAAAGCGGAATCGGCATAGTATATGCCAATTTAACCTTGGTGTCATTTGCGTTAATCTGTTCCAGCACGAGCTACATAGTCCTATCACTAAGAAAGGATATGGCCGTTACGGATTCACGGAAGTTATGTTTTACCCCCCCGTCTCTCTCTTTATAGGAAGCCGTAGGATTGTTTCTGGCAGCTCGCTTGGTAATGCGTCAAACGGATGAACGTAATCATCATATTGAGTCCGCTCTTTCGCAATTGTGCTCAATCTTGCTTACCATGGCCCAATATCTAGGAGTGTGTCCGAGTAATCCCTGTGCTGAAGCTAACGAAACCGAAAAGTCAGGGGCATTTAGCTTCAAGGAAAATATTACTCGGACAGGCTCCTAGCAAGCATACGGAAATTCAGTATCACAAAGACAAGGCACATTACTTGCGCATCTTCAGGAAAATCAGTTTCCGGATAGCCTGTAATTTTTTCCGAGACCCCCAGTTAAAAACAAGTAATAAAGGAAATAATGATTGATTCAACGACGAAGCACGGATGCAAGCTTTCAATCAAGACAATATCCTGCCTGTTACTGGTTTTCATCTTTGTCGTTGCCCTTGCCTTAAGGGTATCATTCGCGTACCAGAGTGTTTTCCCCGGGGGCTGGGTTCGCTTCCGGGAGATTGACCCCTGGTATCACATGAGACTCGTGGAAAATCTGGTCAGGCATTTTCCGCTCCGGATTTCATTTGACCCATATACCCTTTATCCCTCCGGGCAGGCGGTATTTTTCGCCCCCTTCTTTGATATCCTCCTGGGTTTCTTCATCTGGGTTATCGGACTTGGCAACCCGACCCAGCAGGTCATCGAAACGGTGGGGGCATTTTTCCCGGCGGTTCTTGGCGCACTGGTTGTCATACCGGTTTATTTCATCGGGAAGGAGCTTTTCAACCGCGGTGCCGGACTGATCGCCGCCGCCCTTATCGCCATCTTCCCGGGGACATTCCTGGCACGTTCCATGCTGGGTTTTACCGACCATCATGTCGCCGAGGTGCTCTTCAGCTCCTTAACAATCCTTTTCCTGACACTGGCACTCAAAAGCGCCCGGGAAAATAAGCCGACCTTCGACCATGTCCGGGAGCGTACCCGCAGAATTATCAGAAAACCTTTAACCTATGCCCTGCTGGCAGGAATAGCCCTGGGAACATACCTTCTTTCCTGGGCAGGCGGTTTACTTCTTGTCTTTATTATTTACCTCGGTTTCGTCATCCTGTACATCATGGAGCACCTCAGGGATAAATCCACCGACTATCTCTGCATTATCGGGCTGCCCGTGTTCCTTACCCCCCTGATCATGATTGTCCCGTTTCTGGGGCAACTGTCTTTCGGGAACCTCTGTCTCATCTCGCTCGCGATTGGTGTCCTGACCTTCCCGGTACTGAGCTATGTTTCCCGCCTCATGAAAAACCGGGAAATAGGACGAGCCTGCTTCCCCCTGGTTTTACTTGGTTGCGGTTGCGCCGGCATGACGGGACTGTTTATCGTCAGCCCATCCCTGTTTCGTGCCATGCTGACCAGTTTTAACATCTTCATCCCGAACACAACAGCCCTGACCGTCTTTGAGGCGCGGCCACTTTTCACCGCACGCGGACCATTTTCGTTTGCCCCGGTATGGGATGAATTCACCACCAGCTCGTTTACCGCACCTGTTGCCCTGCTCCTGGTAACATTCACCGCCATCAGGAAGGCAAGCGCCGAGAAAATCATGTTTCTCCTCTGGTGTTTGATCATCCTGGCAGCAACGCTAAGCCAGATACGTTTCACCTACTATCTTGCGGTAAATGTCGCTCTTCTCAGTGGCTACCTCTACTGGAAAGCGGGGAACTTAATCCCGAAAGCCATAGGTTTGCTCAATTTAGATGGATCAACAGGATCTAACAGAACAAGAAGCGATATCCGGAGGAAAAAGAGAAAAGAAAAGTCACGTAAAGGGAGAGACGCAGCCGGTAGCGGGGAGGAAAGAAGCCAGCAGCAGAAGCGGACAATCCCCAGATACCTGAGACCGAAGTACATTGCCGCTGTCATGGCGGCAGCAATGGTATTCTTCGCGGTATTATATCCCAACATCAAACCGGCACTGAAGCTGGCACGAGCCGCTTCGGGAGTCAGCAAGGACTGGTATGATGCGCTGGTCTGGATGAGGGAGAACACACCGGAGCCGTTCCAGAACCCCGACTTCTATTATGAATTGTACAGGAGACCGGATGGGCAAGAGAAATACGATTACCCGGAATCCGCATACAGCGTGATGGCATGGTGGGACTACGGGCACTGGATTACCCAGATGGCTCACCGCATACCGGTTTCCAATCCGCACCAGGCAGGGGTTAAAGATTCTGCGGCATTTTTTATCGCCCAGGATGAAGCCTCTGCGAATAAAATCCTGGATCGTCTGGATTCCCGGTATGTTGTTATTGACCTGGAACTGGCATCTCCTTACCGGCTGGTTGACAGCAAAAGCGGGCAAATATCAAAGGGTAAGTTTTATGCCATGCCCGTCTGGTCAGGGGAAGAGATATCCCGGTATTTTGAGATCTATTACAGGGAAAACGAGGGTAGCATGGAGCCCTTACCCCTGTACTATCCGGAGTATTACCGGTCAATGTGCGCCAGACTGTATAACTTTAAGGGGCAGCAGGTAGAGCCAAGTAATACCACCATGGTCATCTCATTCGCCGAGAACTCAGGGTACAAGGAAGTACTCACAACCCAGGTGTTCCACACCTATGATGATGCAAAGGCATACGTTGAAAAGCAAACCTCCCCGAACTACCGGATCGTGGGAAACGACCCTTTCATCAGTCCGGTACCTCTTGAGAAACTGGAACACTACCGTCTGGTGCATCAATCTGACTCATGGGGAGCCAAGCAGGGGGAGAAAATAATCTCCTACCTTGTTGAGATATTTGAGTATTCACCTGAGACAGACTGATACCTTTGCGTAGCCCTGAGAAAAAGACCTCTTAAGCAGTATTCCTCCCCCCTCTTTTTTATCTTCAACGGTTGTGTTACATTATTTACCATATATACCATCAATCGTATAGCTTCATGGGACATGTGGGTATGCTCAAGAAAATAATACCATCCGTTAAATGGTGGCAAGGGGTATTGCTGACCTTCATAGTATTATTCAAAGTTTCAAATATCGGGACAGCTATTGACTAATAAGAGTAGATGAGCAAGATGAACCTCATAAAGCGGGCAAGAGCAACAATTGGTCTTGTTTTGCAAATAGCTGGTGTAATTTTCTGG
>JBDRFO010000188.1:0-3194 GCA_043818655.1 Chloroflexota bacterium | reverse complement strand
AAACCGATTATACCCTCTCATTTAATTAGAGAGGGGCCGGTAAGGATGAGGATGATTCTCCCTAATAAGGAACACCTATGGTAACTCATAGCTATAGAATATTATAAACGTTTAATATGAATTTGTCTATATTATAAGACGTATCTTGTCACCGCTGGGGCTAAACCTGAAGCAATCTCCAAAGGAGTCTAAAGCTGATAAGAGATTGCTTAATTGCACTCAGTTCGACTGTCTCCCCTCTATTCCCCTAGCAGGCTTCACTTGGCTCTTGGCGACTTCCTTCGGACGCAGGCTTCGGGTGGCTTTGCCCGCCTTCCACATCTCTGAATTACCCATGACCGCCAACTCCTTGCCCAACATTTGCTTGTAGTCCGGTCGACCGCAGGAGCGGATGACACGCCGTGTTTCCGTTCCATCCGCCACCCTCTCGTAAAGCTCTTTGAAGACCGGCATCACCGCCTTCTTGAACTTCGGCTTCCAGTCGAGCGCGCCCCGTTGCGCCGTCGCCGAGCAGTTGGCATACATCCAGTCCATCCCATTCTCGGCCACAAGCCTTATTAAACTTTCCGTAAGCTCCTCGACCGTCTCATTGAAGGCTTCGCTGGGAGTATGTCCGTGCTTGCGCAGGGTATCATATTGCGCTTCCATAATCCCCGCCAATGCGCCCATCAGCACGCCTCTCTCTCCCACGAGATCACTGAAGACCACGTTCTCGAACGTTGTCGGGAAGAGATAGTCAGAACCGATAGCTATTCCCAGCGCCAGGCAGCGCTCTTTAGCCCGATCTGTAGCGTCCTGGAAGATGGCGAAGCTGGAGTTGATGCCCGCTCCAGAAAGGAAATTACGCCGTAGTGATGTTCCCGACCCCTTCGGTGCCACCATGATGACATCCACATCTTTCGGTGGGATTATCTTGGTCTGTTCTTTATACACAATTGAAAATCCGTGCGAGAAGTACAAAGCTTTGCCGGGTTTAAGTTGTTTCTTAATTGTCGGCCAGATTTGCTTCTGGGCGGCGTCGCTTACCAGCATCTCGATAATCGTGCCACGCTTGGCTGCTTCCTCTATCTCGAACAGGTCTATGCCGGGCTTCCACCCGTCCTTTATTGCCCGGTCCCAGTCCTGCATAAAGTCCTTACTCTGCCCGATGATTACATTAAAACCATTATCTTTCATGTTTAGCGACTGTCCTGGCCCCTGTACCCCATACCCGATAATCGCTATTGTCTCATCTTTCAGTACTTTGCGGGCTTTCTCCATCGGGAATTCGCTCCGCATCACCACCTCTTCCTTCACACCGCCAAAATCAATCATTGCCATAATATATCGTCTCCTTCTTATAATATTTTGGGATCAGTCCTTGCCCCCCCTGATCATAGCAAGGCGTCCTGTTCTGGCTAGCTCTTTAACCCCGAACTCTCGGAGTAGCTTCAAAATGGAGTCAATTTTATCCGTATCTCCGGTAATTTCAATGGTCAATGAGTCAGAGGCAACATCAACTATGTTGGCTCTAAAGATACTGGCAATTTCAATAATGGAGCTTCGGTTGGTTGAACTGGCCTTTACTTTGATTAGTGCTAACTCTCGGGCAGTTACATCTTCTTCCGTAAGGTCGACGACCTTGACCACATCCACAATCTTGTCCACCTGCTTGCGTACCTGCTCGACGATGCCAGTGGGGCCATTGACCACAACAGTCATACGGGATAGTCCCGGTATTTCACTGTGTCCCACGGCAATACTTTCAATATTGAAGCCGCGCCTTCGGAAAAGGCTGGCCATGCGGTTGAGTACCCCGGGTTTATCTTCAACCAGAGCAACTATGGTGTGCTTCGTCGTGGCCATGCTGGCACCTCTTTCTTCGGTTCTTCAATGAAATCAGCGTTAGAGCCTCCCGGCGGCACCATGGGGAAGACATTTTCTTCCGGTTCCACCACAAAATTAAGCAGGAAGGGGCCATCGTGCGCCATGGCTTGATTAATAGCTGGTGCTACTTCATCCCGGCGGGTGACATTTAAGGCGGGGAGGCAGTATCCCTCCGCAATCTTGATAAAATCAGGGCAACTCAAGGGTGTGGCTATGTAGTGTTTCTTATAGAATAGCTCCTGCCATTGTCTCACCATTCCAAGGTAGCCGTTATTAATAATAGCTATCTTGACGCCGATATTATCCTGGACAATAGTGCCCAGCTCATGCAGGGTCATCTGGAAGCTGCCATCACCGTCAATGCACCAGACAACGCTTTCAGGTCGTCCCACCTTCGCCCCCATAGCTGCCGGCAGGCCGAAGCCCATGGCTCCCAGTCCGCCTGAAGTAATCAGGGTATTTGGCTTGGTGTACCAGTAGTGTTGTGCCGCCCACATCTGGTGCTGCCCGACCCCGGTAACAATGATAGCCTCACCCCGGGTTATCTCGTAAATCTGGCGGATGACGTACTGGGGCAAAATACTCTCCGATTCTCTGATGTTCAGGGACGGGTGTTTCCTTCGTAATTCATCGAGGTGCTGAATCCATTCAACGTGTTCCGTAGAGTCAACTAGTTTGTTTAATGCCTGCAGTACTTTTTTCACGTCACCAACTATAGGGACATCAACGCGGACATTTTTGCCTATCTCGGCCGGGTCTATATCAATATGGATGACGCTGGCATTGGGCGCAAAGGTGCTTATCTTACCGGTAACTCTGTCATCAAACCTCATACCGACGGCAATGATAAGGTCTGTAGCGTCCAGCGCCTTATTGGCATAACCCATCCCGTGCATCCCTGCCATGCCGTAACTTAAAATGTGAGTTTCCGGGAAACAGCCAATGCCCAGCAGGGTTGTTACCACCGGTATCTGCGCCGTTTCGGCGAGTTGTTTCAGTTCCTCGTGCGCTTCGGAGATGTTCACACCCCGCCCGGCCAGGATAATGGGATGCTGTGCTTCATTTATCAGCTTGGCTGCCTTTTTAATCTGTGTCGGGTGCCCCTGCAATGTTACCTTATATCCGGGTAAGTTCACCTTGCCGGAATAGTCAAAAGCTGCCTGGTCAACAAAAATATCCCGTGGTATGTCAATCAGCACCGGACCGGGATGTCCGGTTCTGGCGATATAAAAGGCCTCTTTTACTATATTAGCCAGCGAGTTTACATCCATAACGAGGTAGTTATGCTTGGTTATGGGAAGAGTAATCCCGGTAATGTCCGTTTCCTG
>JBDRFO010000187.1:0-4361 GCA_043818655.1 Chloroflexota bacterium | reverse complement strand
ATTTAGAGCGCCTATCCCCTGTAGTAGCTTAGGACCCATGACAAAGCCAAAGGCTCGCGCAAAGCCGAAAACACCCGCTTTCACCACCGCCACAGCGTGAAGTAAGGCGCTGACCGGGGTGGGCGCTGCCATAGCTGCCGGCAGCCAGCTATGAAGCGGCATCAGCGCTGATTTTACCCCGAAGCCCACCAAGAACAGGAAAAACAATACCATCAACTTGTCCTGTCCCATTTCGGCGGAAAGGAATCCCCCCGCACGAAAGTCAACGGAACCCGCTATTTGATAGGTAAAGGCCAAAGCTACTAAAAGTACAACTCCCCCGGTGAGCAGGTAAACGAGATATTTACGTCCGGCCGCTATTGCCTCTGGTGTTTCCTTGTGGATGACGAGCGGGTAGGTGGCCACGGTCAATACTTCATAGAAAATAACAAACGTCAGGAGATTTGCCGCAAAGGCAATGCCCATCGTGGCCGAAAGACAAACCGCGAAGCTGGCGAAGTAACGCGCCTGCTTATGTTCCGCCAGGCCACGCATGTAGCCAATGGAATAAAAGGAGGTCAAAATCCAGAGGAATGAGGCCGAGAGACCAAAGATAATGCCCAGATAATCTACTCTAAATGCCAGGGAAATGCCTGGAGAAATGGCGAACAGGGTCACCTCCGGAAATTTGCCCTGGAGGACATTGGGCAGCATAGACATGGTTATGGCAAACATGACCAGAGCCGCCATGATTGTCCATGCTTCCCGCACATTCGGCCGTTTACCCGAAAACAGAATGAGAATAGCCGCCAGTAGAGGTACCGATATTGCCACCAGCGGCTTTAACGAGAAATAAGTTTCCATTGACTAATCGTTCATCCCCCGCTTGTAATAGTATTACAGAGCAGCTGCTATTCGCTCTAGAACTTGCGTTACAATGACCGCATTAATCAGGCCCAGAATTAGGACACCGGCAGCAAGAATGAGGATGGGTACCAGAATCCTTGCCGGCGGCTCTATGTTTAGGGCAACATCTTGCCTGTCGCTGGAAGGCGTCGGATACGCGTAGATCTTTTCAATAATCCGAAAAAAGTAGACCGCCGTAAGGAGAGTGCTGGCAGCGATAGCGGCAACAAAAACCCAATTATTGGCAGCAATGCTCCCCAGAATCAGGTACCACTTGCTAAAGAAGCCACATGTCGGTGGCACGCCCACCATAGCTAGGGCAGCCATCGTAAAAGCACCCATCATCCAAGGCATCCGGCGGCCAAGCCCGACAAACCGGGGGATTTCTCGCAACCCTGTCTGATGCCGAATACCACCCGCGACCAAAAATAAGCAACTTTTCATAAAGGCATGATTGAGAATGTGCAGCAACGCCCCGATTAAACCTAAAGGATTGGCCAGCCCTATCCCCAGTCCTATATAGCCAATCTGGGCAACCGTACTGTGGGCAAGCATACGCTTGAAATCCCTCTGCGCAATAGCCATGACGGAGCCAACAATAATGCCAGTTGCGCCGGCCCACCCGATAAGCGTAGTAACCGGCAGGTATTCGGACAGGTACTGAGGCTGAAAAACGGTAAGTAACATACGTATCAATACATAGGCGGCGACTTCCACCTGGATTGAAGCCAGTATCGCCGCCACCACTGAAGGCGCATGGCTATGAGCATCAGGCAACCAGACATGCAACGGGAAGAGGGCCATCTTTATGCCCAAACCGATAACGATAAGGGCCGCACCCGCTACTACCGCCGGTGATTCATATATCGGGGGGAGAAGCTGAGCCACATCCGCCATGTTAAGAGACCCGGTAGCCAAGTAGATAAAACCAACCCCCAAAAGGTAGAAGCCCCCCGCGATTGTCCCCAGTATCAGGTAGCGAAAGCTGGCCACGAGGGCGCGCCTACCACCCAGGGTTATCAGAGTATAACTTGATAGAGAGTAAATTTCTAGAAAGACAAAAAGGTTAAAAAGGTCACCGGTAACTACCACTCCCAGAAGTCCCACAAGCAGCAACATCATGATGCCATACAGAGGGATTCCCGTTCTAGGAACCTGGTACAACCCGGCCCTCGGTGGGTAAATGAGTACAATTGAGCCAATAAAAACAATGATAATGGCCATGAACGCGGAGAGAGGGTCAAGCACATATTCAATACCGAAGGGTGGTGGCCAGCCACCGAAGTAATGGCGTAGCTCTCCCACGGTCAGAACGTGAAATAATCCCACAGCGGCTGCTATCAAGGACAACGTGCTGCCAAGTACTGCCGCAGCATAGGCTAGCGTCGCTCGCCATATTCCCAGCAGCGTGGAGATGAAGGCGAACAGCAGCATTGGAGCAAGAATGAGGACCGGTAAGGCAGACACTTACTTACGCATCTCCTTTATGATAATCTTCTCGTCCAGACTGTGGTAAACGCGGCGGATATTTATCAGAAAAGCTAATGCCACGCCGGTAAGGGAAAGTGCCACGACAATACCGGTCAGTATCAAAACATGCGGTAGCGGGTTTACGTACTTTGCCGGGTCGGTGCCGAGCTGGGAGTCAATGACGGGCACGGTGGCGCCAAGCTTGGTACTACCTTCAATAAAGAAGAGAAAGATGGCGGCTTGAAAGATGTTCATCCCAATAAGTTTTTTGACCAGATTACGCTTGCCAAGCATACCATAAAGGCCAATGACCAGAAGAATTATAATCATAAAATATGCGTAGCGGGACAGAAGTTCCTCGAGCATCATCACCTTCCCTCAACTAAGTAATCAAATATCACCACCAGGGTTCCAAAGACAGCCAAGGCTATCCCACACTCGACAATCAATATTCCGAGAGACCTTAAAGCCGCCCCCATCATGCCTGGTATAGGAAGATGGCCGTAGTCTAAGAAGGCGCCCCCGATAGTCATAGGTATCAAACCGGCCAGTAAAAAAACTAGAATCCCAATTGTTGCCAGTACAGACGCCAGTTTTGTTGGGTACCTTTGAGATGAGGCCTCTTTGCCCAGGCACACCCGCAACAAAATGACGCTGACAGCAAAAATGACGCCACCTTGAAACCCACCCCCGGGCCCGTAGTGCCCGTGTACCACTACATACAGGCCAAATAGCTGAATAAAAGGGACCATGATACCGCAGACTACCTGAATTATTACGTTTTCGTACCTGGTTATCATCCACCCCTTCTCCTCACCATTATCAAGATGCAAGCCAGACCAGCTGTGAAAATTACGATAGTTTCACCAAGGGTATCATAGCCACGGTAATCGGCAAGCACCGCAGTTACCACATTTGGGGTCTTAGTGTCCTCAACTGCGTTCTCAATATAGAAAGGTGAAACGTGAGTGTTGGCTGGGGCCTCAGGATCGCCGCGGCCCGGTAAACCCGTGGCTGCATATAGCATTAAGGCCAAGAACAGGACCATGATAGGCACGGCAAGCCACCTCAATCTTCAGTCCTCCTTTTGGTGTGAAATATGGCGATAATAAAGAGCACCCCGGTTACCCCGGCACCTAAGGTTGCTTCGATGAAAGCAACATCGAGAGCACCCATTTGGGCAAATAGCAAAGCCACAAAGAAACTAAAGGCAGACAGCGCAACGACCGCGGCAAGCAAGTCAAGAACCTGAAGGGCAATGAGCGAAGTAACAATCAGAATCAATAGCAGCCAGAAATCAATCTGCCAGATCACTTTTCTCTATATCCCCCTTCGGCTCGGCTTCATCCCCGCTAACCTTGCCGTCTTGTTTTGCCTGTGTCCATGGCTCCAAGCCTGAATTGAAGGCGGCACGTAATATGGCATGGGTTGCCGTTGGATTAGCTAACGCCACGAACACCAAAATAATTAGTATCTTCAGACTGCTGACAGTAAAACCATTGTATAGAGCTAAGCCACCAAGTACCAGCATTGCTCCCAGCGTCTCTGATTTACCTACTGCGTGAGTCCGTGTATAGAAGTCAGGCAGGCGAATTAAGCCAATACAACTTACTGCTAAAAAGAAAACTCCGCCAAGCATAAATATGGTAGCCAGAAACGTCATGGCGACTTCTCTCTTCCGCGCTCAAAATATTTCCCCAGCATGATAGCCACAACAAAGTTCAAGAGAGCGTAGGATATGGCAATATCAATGAACAGACCAATCCTGCCATAAATAAATCCTATTAAGATTAGTAAAATGAAGCCATTAGTCCCAACCAGACTGGCGCCAAGCATTCGGTCAAATAGCGTCCGACCAACTGCTATCCGGTACAGGCAAATTGCGGTCAAGAAGGCAATAAAAATGGCGATACCTAGAAGCAAGGAAGTCATTGCTTAAGGTCCCCTACTGAATTTGCCCACAGAACTACTGGTGGCTTTTCCTTCTTTTCCATAAAAATAGCCCC
>JBDRFO010000186.1:0-5398 GCA_043818655.1 Chloroflexota bacterium | reverse complement strand
CTTTGATATAGAGGTTTTACGGTTCTTCAGAAAACCCTGACAGGTATTTTCTGACGGAAATTGAGCCAGCAGTCAACATCAGCTTGTTTTATTTAGATTATCTGTGCTATAATCCAAAATGTGGCGAATGTAATAGTGGAGAAAGATAAAGCGCTTGGACTGGCTATTGAGCAGATTGAAAAGCGCTTCGGCAAAGGCTCAATAATGAGGTTGGGTGAGTCCACAGCTATGTCGACAGTAGATGTTATCCCTAGTGGCTCGCTGGCACTTGACATGGCCCTTGGTGTGGGGGGTATTCCCAAAGGGCGGATTACAGAGATATTTGGACCCGAAGGCTCAGGCAAGACAACCCTGGCACAGCATATTATCGCTGAAGCCCAGAAGCAGGGTGGAAAAGCGGTTTACATTGATGTGGAGCATGCCCTGGATAAATCCTACGCCAGAAGCTGCGGCATCAATGTAGACGAAATGCTCATCTCGCAACCCGACACCGGAGAGGAGGCACTGGACATCACCGAGTACCTGGTGAGAAGCCGGGCGGTTGATGTTATCGTGATTGACAGTGTCGCTGCTCTTGTGCCACGCATGGAGATTGAGGGTGAGATGGGGGATTCCCATGTTGCTTTGCAGGCGCGCCTTATGTCACAGGCTCTCAGAAAGCTGGTGGCAGCAATCGGTAAATCGGGCACAGCGGTAGTGTTCCTCAACCAGCTGAGAGAAAAGGTTGGTATTGTCTTCGGTAATCCGGAGGTAACGCCTGGAGGCAGGGCGCTGAAGTTCTACAGCTCGATAAGGCTAGACCTGACCCGCATGGAAACCCTGAAGCAGGGTACTGTGGCAATCGGTAGCCATATCAGGGCCAAGGTAGTGAAGAACAAGGTTGCCCCCCCGTTTCGCAGCGGTAATTTTGACATCATCTTTGGCCAGGGGATAAGCAAAGAGGGTAACCTGATTGACATGGGCGTGGAACTGGGAATGATTAAAAAAGCCGGCGCATTTTTCTCCTACGGTGAAACTCGCCTGGGGCAGGGCAGGGAGAACGCGAGAGAGTTTCTCAAGCAGAACCCTGAAATTGCCCGGGAGATTGAGCAGGCGATTAGAGCCTCAGCCGGCAAAAGCGATAATCCTGTCGACCCTGATTAAGGCTACAATTAAATAAAACAGGAATGAGCAAAGCTGAGGTAGATTGCCTCGGCTTTGCTTTTTTTTACAGACAGAAAATGAGGACTGATGAAAAAGATTACTGCCCTCCGTGCTGAGGGAGAACGGGAAAAACGGGTTAGCGTCTATCTGAATGGGAAGAGGTCTCTTCGGCTTGCGCCAGAGGTGGCACTAAAAGAGAAACTTGCGGTCGGACAGGAGCTGACGGAGGAAAAAATTGCCGCCATGGAAAAGCTGAACGTGTATCAGCATACCATGAACGCGGCGACACGTTTCCTTTCCCACCGTCCCTGCAGTGAGTCCGAGTTGAGGGAGAAGCTGCGCCGCCGCTCTTTTAGCGACAGCAACATCGAACAGGTAATTACCCGGCTCAAGGAACTCGGACTGATCGATGATGTGGCCTTTGCTGAATTCTGGCGAGAAAACCGTGATTCATTCAGCCCGAGGAGCCGTTATCTCACGGGACTGGAACTTCAGCGAAAAGGAGTCTCACGCGAGATTACCGATGCAATCACGAGCACCTTAAACGATGAAGACAGTGCTTACCGTGCTGCCCGATCAAGATCCCGCCGGCTACCCTCCTCTGATTACCAGATCTTCCGGCAGCGTTTGGGGGCATACCTGAGACGGCGCGGCTTTACTTACGACGTCATCAATCCTACCGTGGAACGGCTGTGGCAGGAACTTGACGACAGGACTGCTGGGAACTCATCCGGGGCACAACACCGTATGACCGGGCAAGCTCCGTCCCAGGATTCCGAAAATCAGCCCCCTGATAGCCCGCAACCCTCACAGCGATATGAAAAACTATGAGATCTATCAGAAAATGCAACATTATGCGAACCAATAGGAAAAACAACAATAGAAAGAAGGTGAGAAGATGAATAACTTGATAATTGCATGGGCTATTCTGTCCAGTTTTATCATTGGGGTAGTACTGGGCGGCATGGCACTTTTCCTTTTCCGCAGGGTAATGCTCAATCGTGAAATGCGCTCTGCCGAAAGAAAAGCGGCCAGGATCGTCACCGAAGCCAAGCTTGAGTCCAGTAACAACCTGGATAAAGCCAGAGTTGATGCAGATAAAATAAAGACCACTGCCGAAGCGGAGTACCGCGAGAGGCGTCAGGAACTGGGGCGTCAGGAGACCCGCTTAGCCCAGAAGATAGATACCCTGGACACAAGGCTCGCTGAGATAGAACGGCGGGACCGTAACCTGATTACCAAGGAGAAAGAGATCGAGACCCATCGAGCCAGCATCGCCGAACTGAATGAAAAACAGCTGAAAAAGCTGGAGTTTATCTCAGGCATGACCGCTGATGAAGCGAAGCAGGCATTACTTGAAAATATATCACTGGAGATCAAAGAGGAAGCTTCCCGGAGACTGCGCGAGTGGGAAGCCAAGCTAAAAGAGGAAACAGATAAGAAGGCTCAGGAAATCCTGTGTCAGGCCATCCAGCGCTCCGCTTCTGAAATAGTTGCGGAGACAACCGTGGCGATTGTACCATTACCCAATGATGAGATGAAGGGCCGTCTCATTGGACGTGAGGGACGCAATATCAGGGCACTGGAGCAGGCAACAGGGGTGGATCTGATTATTGATGACACCCCGGAGGCAGTAACTATTTCCAGTTTTGACCCGATTCGACGCGAGGTGGCTAGAATCGCGATGAGCAAGCTTATCCTTGACGGCCGCATCCACCCGGCACGCATCGAAGAGGTTGTTGCCAAAGCACAGGAAGAGGTGGGTGCTGCTGTCTTCAGTGCCGGTGAACAGGCGGCATATCAGGCCGGCGTACACGGGCTTCGCCCGGAAATAATCAGGATATTGGGCCGTCTCAAGTACCGCACCAGCTACGGGCAGAATGTCCTGGTCCACAGCATTGAGGTAGCCCACCTCGCCGGAATGATGGCCTCCGAGATGGGAGCAAAAGCCTCAATTGCCAGGAAGTCGGGACTGCTGCATGACATCGGTAAGGCTCTGGACCGCGAGGTAGAGGGCACACATGCTGCCATTGGCGCGGATCTGATCAAGCAGTGGGAGAAATCACCCGAGGTGATTCAAGGCATTGCGGAGCATCACGGGGAGACCGGCAGTATGAGTTTCTGGGGTTTTCTTATCTCGGCAGCCGATGCCATCAGCTCGGCCCGCCCCGGAGCAAGAAGGGAATCGCTGGAAAGCTACATCAAGCGGCTCAGGGCGCTGGAAGACATCGCCAACAACTTCAGAGGTGTGGAGAAATCTTTTGCCATCCAAGCAGGCAGGGAAATCCGTATCCTCGTCAAACCGGATGAGATTGATGACCTGGGTGCCATAAGGATGGCACGTGATATTGTTAAGAAGATAGAAGATGGGGTAGAGTATCCGGGGCAGGTAAAAGTCACCGTGCTTCGCGAGACAAGGGCGGTAGAATACGCAAAATAGAAAATAGCCGCAGGGAGACAAACCAGCCTGGAGACTGTTTTCTCCAGGACAGGAAAGGAAATAGAAGAAACAAATGTTGATCATGGCAATAGGCGATATCGTGGGCAGTCCGGGGAGGCAGGCGGTGCAGAAACTTTTGCCCGACTTAAAGCAACAGTACAGTGTGGACATGGTTATTGCCAACTCCGAAAATGTTGCCGGTGGCTTCGGGCTGACCTCCAGTACCGCGAAAGAGCTATTCAACGCCGGCGCTAACGTGCTGACTTCCGGTAACCACATATGGGCACAGAAGGAGATTATTCCTTATCTGGATAGTGAAATGCCGATTCTGCGTCCCCTTAATTATCCCCCCGGTGTGCCGGGAAAAGGGTATATCATCAACAATAATGTTTTGGTTGTCAATCTGATCGGGAGAACATTCGTCGGTAACTTTGATTGCCCCTTCCATGCAATCGACAAGCTGCTGGCGGAGACACCCAGGAGTACGCCCGTGATCATTGTTGACTTCCATGCCGAGGCAACCTCGGAGAAGATGGCCATGGGTTATTACCTCGACGGCAGGGTAAGTGCAGTGGTCGGCACCCACACCCATGTGGGCACCATTGACACCCAGATCTTGCCCAAGGGAACAGCTTATGTCAGCGATATTGGCATGACCGGCCCGATTAATTCCATTATCGGGGACGATATCAGAGACGTCATCCAGCGTTTTCTCACCGAGATTCCCGTCCGTCTGGCAGTGGCCAGGGGGAAAAGCATGTTAAACGCCGTTCTGGTTAAGGTAGACGAAGACAGCGGGAGGGCCATAAGTATCGAGCGAATCAGCCGCGAGGTGGATTAAACTTGTCCGGTATTGATCTCCACATACACTCTAACGCTTCGGACGGCAAATTCAGTCCGGAAGACATCGTGAAGAAGGCGGCCGGGCTGGGCCTGACCAATATCGCCCTTACCGACCATGATACGGTAAACGGTATCGCACGGGCAATCACCGCCGCAAAAGCCTTCCCCGGGCTTATGGTGATCCCCGGTATTGAACTTTCAACCGATGTCCCGGTGGGCGAGGTTCATATCCTGGGCTATTTCATCGACTATCAGGACCGCACGCTCCGGGAAACCTGCGATCGGGTACGCTCTTCCCGGGAAGAGCGCGCCCAGAAGATGATTCACAAACTCAACAGGCTCGGTATCCAGATTAACTGGCGACGCGTCCAGGAAATCGCCGGCAGCGGCACCGTCGGACGTCCTCACATTGCCCAGGCCCTGCTGGAGCAGGGCTATATTACCTCTTTCAAGGAGGCTTTCGTCAAATACATCGGGCACGGCGGCCCGGCCTATGTAAAATGGGAAAAGATGACCCCCGTGGAAGCTGTGGAGATGGTGCTTCGCTATCACGGGCTGCCGGTGCTGGCACACCCGCTGACGGCAGCCGACCCCGCAGCTTTAACCCTTGAGCTGAAGAAGGCTGGCCTTATCGGCATTGAGGCATACTATAACAGCAATACAGCAGAGCAGATAAAGCTGATCTTGAGCCTTGCGACAAAGCATGAGCTTATCCCCACCGGCGGCAGCGACTACCACGGGTTAGACGATAACACGGAAACCATGATGGGGGCTGCCCCTGTACCCCGGGCAGTCATCGAAAGGCTCATTGACATAGCAAAAAAGCGCCTGGTTATCTTTCCATCCCCTGTAGACGACGCATGATTGTCAAATTCATTTTCATCATCATTGGTGCCTATCTCCTGGGGTCCGTACCCTTCGCTTACATTGCCGCAAGGCTTACCAGGGGGATAGACATCAGGAAATACGGCA
>JBDRFO010000185.1:0-3220 GCA_043818655.1 Chloroflexota bacterium | reverse complement strand
TGAGTTTACGACAACGGCAACCAGGATACCCGAAATAATAAGTACCGTCGAGGAAGAAGTTAAACGACTTGACACAGTGGTAGCACTTGGAGTAGCGGTGCGTTGCGACTCAAAGGGGGAAGACCCGGTAAGAAATCAGCTGGTAACAATGGGATACAATGCCTGGAGAGCGAAAATAAACATGGGTCTGGGCAGGCATACTAACCCCACGTCTGCCATGAAGGAGAAAGTATAATGACTAACACTCTTCACCGGTTCGGAAAGCCGGAAGACCTTAAAGACGATTATGTAGCTTTTATAAAGACTACCCCTGGAATGAACGATATAGGTTCGGCACAGAAAGCAAAGGACTTTTTGAGAGTGGCTCTTAAGTATAATCCTGTCAATCTTGTCGGAAATTCTGATACCGGTCCAAAATACAGACCGGAAAAGAACCTCAATCTATTCAAATTGTATCTTCGGGGCCGAAAAGAGACCGTGTTACCGGAACAGATGATTGAGGAAATGGGACAACAGGGAAAAGCATTAGTGGTATTCGACAATAAGGCCGCCCTTGAAGGATTCCTGAAGGAAGTTAAGGAAATGGACATGGGATTGTCTGTAAATGTGTCATCTCTAGTGGATGATGTTAGAGAAATGTCTCCCCGTATTGGCGTTGTGCCTCATTCGATCAACTATGCGCTGGGCTTCACTGGAAATTTATATCGTTTACCCGGTAGTGAGGTTTTAGCTCTTACGACTATGTGCGGTCACGGTCTCATTGCCAGCAATTTTGCTAAAAAGATGATAGACAGAGTAAAAGAGGGACGGATTACACCGGAAAAAGCTGCCGGTTATATGGCTAAATTCTGCGTGTGTGGTGCATTTAATCCGTCTCGCGCCGCGCGCGTCTTGCGTGAGTTAAGGATGTCAAAACCGAATGGCTGATATCTTACAGATGGAATCTAGTACTTTCTCCCGTACGTCCCACTCTTGCCACCGGTTTTGCTCTCCAGGTAGATTTCGGTGATGGTCATGCCTTTGTCTACCGCCTTAGCCATATCGTAGATGGTCAGGGCTGCTACTGAAACAGCCACCAGGGCTTCCATTTCCACCCCCGTTTTTCCGGTGCACTTTACCGCAGCCGTAATGCCTATCTCATTTTTCTGCGAGAGGTCGAATTCTATTTTTACGTTGTTAATCAGCAAGGGATGACAAAGAGGAATAAGGTCGGGAGTTTTTTTGGCGGCCATGATGCCGGCCACCCTTGCCACGGCAAGAACATCTCCCTTGGCTAAACTGTTAGCCTTGATTTGCTCAAGGGTATCAGGTTTCATCAAGACTTTGCCCTTTGCCACCGCCACCCGTTCCGTATCGCCCTTCTGGCTGACATCCACCATGCGGGCTTCGCCTTTTGAATCAACGTGACTTAGTTTAGCCATCGTTTGCTACCTCCTCTTATCAGTATTGTCATTGCAAGCGAAGCGACGTGGCAATCTGGGTAGAGGGGAAGGTCCGCTACCCCACCCAGATTGCTTCGTCCCGATTTTATCGGGACGAAGCAATCACATTTAGCTATTTACCCGCCTATCTGGCACATAGGCCGTTTTACCGGCGCAATCTGCTCGTTCAGGTGATGGTGCTCTTTCTTGATGGTAACTGCCTGCTGGATTAGCTGTTTTAGCTCCTCAATGTCGGCTCCGCGGCGCAGCGCCGCCTTCAAATTGATTTCATCATCGTCGAGAAGGCAGGGACGCAACTGCCCATCGCAGGTGAGACGGAGGCGGTTGCACCCGCCGCAGAAGTGTTCTGTCATGGGCGTGATGAAGCCGATAGTGCCGTTGGCTCCCGGCAGCCGGTAGTACCTTGCCGGGCCGTTGCCGGTCTTGCCGCTATAAGGCTCCCATTTGCCGAACGCTTTCAGCTTCTCCCAGATTTCCGAAGTTGGCACTGTCGCCAGATGGTTGTCTTTGCTCTCGCCCATCGGCATGAATTCGATGAAGCGCACGTGCCAGCCTTTTTCGATAGTCAGCCGGGCGAAATCAATCACCTCATCATCGTTTACACCCCGCATGACGACCATGTTTATTTTGACCGGCTCTAATCCGGCGCGGTGAGCAGCTTCTATGCCGGCAAGCACGTCTTTCAGCGTGCCACCGGTGATGCTCTTGAACCGGCTCTCTTTGAGCGTGTCCAGGCTTACATTGACCCGCCGCAATCCCGCCTTTTTGAGTTCGTCAGCGTATTTACTGAGTAGCGTGCCGTTGGTGGTAAGAGCAATATCATCGATGCCATCTACACGGGAAAGCATCTGTATCAACTTTTCTATTTCAGGCCTTGCCAGGGGCTCACCACCGGTCAGGCGTATCTTACTGATGCCCATCTCGGCGGCTGCCTGGACGATACGCTGAATTTCCTCATAAGACAGGATTTCATCTCGCGGCAGATAGGACACCCTTCCCGAACAATAAACACAGTCCAGGTTACAGCGGTCGGTGACCGATATCCGCAGGTAGTTGATTTGCCGTTGCCAGGAATCGAAAAGAACGTTCATATTTTATCTTAGTGTACTACGGCTTTTACAATATGTCACATAAGGTTAAATCCACCGCTTGATAACATGAATCGCGGTGGCTTTGAAACTGGCATAGATATCTTTACCAATTGAGATGTTTAGGGCCTGCGCTGCCTGGGTGGTGATAACTCCCAGCAGCGGAAAGCCGCATCCAACTTCAATTCTTACTAAAGAGCCTATCGTATTAATCTTGTTTACTCTGCACTTGAATACATTTCTCGCGCTTCCCGCTTCACCTGATAATGAAAACACTATGGTCTCCGGCCGTATAAGCACATGCACTGTTTCACCAACGTCAAAAGGCGAGACAGCCATTATCTTTTCGCCATTGATGGCAATCAGCGCCAGCTCACCGTCCTTTCGCTCCACCACACCTTTAAGGATATTCTCGACGCCAACAAACTCGGCAACTTCTCTGTTTTGGGGTTGGTTGAAAATATCGTTGACGCTGCCGGTTTGCATCAACTCACCATTAATCAGCACGCCCAACCTGCTTGCCAGGCGTTGGCCCTGAGACATATTATGCGTCGCCATAATGATCGTAGTTCTTCGCTCATTAATTATATGTGCTAGAACTTCTTCTATCTTTGCCGTGGAAACCGGGTCCATATTGGCGGTCGGTTCGTCGAGGAATAATACCTCAGGCTCGGTTACAATGGCACGGGC
>JBDRFO010000184.1:0-4921 GCA_043818655.1 Chloroflexota bacterium | reverse complement strand
GGGAGTTTTATATGCCTGAGCTGCCGGAGGTTGAGACCATCAAGAATGAGCTTTCTCCTCACGTGATGAGGAGAAAGATTACCGGCGTTAAGCTGCTTTCAGAAATAATTGTCCGCAGTCCTGACGGTCAGGAGTTTACCTCGCGGATTCTGGGGCAGAGGATAACCGGTCTTGACCGGCGCGGGAAATATCTCTTCTTCTGTCTTGCGGGTGGTGAGTATCTGGTGATGCATCTCAGGATGGCTGGCTCGCTTCTGCTTCAGAGGGATTCGGAAGAGCCTCCAAAGTATACCCGTGCCGTAATCAGCCTGGATAATGGGGAAAATATTTTCTTCCGCGACCCGCGTCATTTTGGGCGCATGTGGCTGGTTAAGGATACAGGGGAGATTACCGACAGGCTGGGGCCGGAGCCTTTAAGCGCCGCTTTTACCCCCGCCGTGCTGACCGACCTTCTGCAAAAACGGAATGCGCCGATTAAAGCTGTTCTCCTTGAGCAGAATATTATTGCCGGTATCGGCAATATGTATGCCGATGAAATCCTCCATGATGCCGGGATACACCCTTTGCGTCCTGCCGCTAGCCTTACCGGGCAAGAGATAGAGAAGATGTACCGGGCGATACGGAAAATTCTATCTGCTGCCCTTGAGGGCAAAGGGGCGAGTGTCCGGGACTACTTCCGTCCCGGTGGGGAGGTGGGTGCTGCCCAGTTTCAGTTCAAGGTAGCCCACGGGCTGGGGGGGAAGAAATGTCCCTGCGGCGGTGAGATTCGGCGCATTGTTGTCCGTAACCGCGGCACATACTTCTGTCCGGAATGCCAGAAGTAGGAAAATGCGTACCTGATATTTTTACTGGCTTTATACTCTGCCCCGTGATACAATAACACCCGCAACACTTAGAGGCTAAAAAGAAGGGAACGACAACCATGGGTGCCAAAGAGCTTACCGACATCAATACCTTTGTTGAGAATATCAACAAGAAGGATAAAAAACGCAACGGGCTGAAAATTCGCTTCGCTTTCACCAACCGCAAGCGAAAGGGCGGGCGGTCTCTTTGCAAGTAAGGCTTACTTTCGGTTAGAACTCATCCAGAAACGTAAACTCTGTAGTAGAGCATATTACAGAGTGATGTGACGCAGTTTAGCCTTGTGAATCATCCGATTTTCAACTTCATTTTGCGTAACATGAGTTACACACTCAAATTCTGGGGAACGAGTATTTGGATAGTCTGTAAGTCTCAGGCTTGCCCTGTTTCATGTTTGATGTCCCACCACACAAGGGCGCTCCGCATACCATCCGGCCAGGTGTAAATACCATCTTTGAGGGTCAGCCTGCGCTTCAGGGTCTCACGGATAAACTCGTCATGCTCGGTGGAAGATTCCAGGTGAAGATGCCGCTTGGCGTGCATCATGGCTGTGTCCATGTCGGGGCTTGTCCACTGGTAGCCGCTATCCTCAACCAGCACGTTGGCGTAGATGCCCAGCGAATGCAGGGCATTGTAGGCAATCAGGAAGTTCGGGCTGTCGTTCTGGTTGCCGTAGATTTTTCGTGAAAGCTCCGCCATAATGCCGTCTGAAGGGATAAAGCGCATCGCCAGATAGCACCTTCTCCTGGCGTTACTTTCCATTTTACGAATGAAGGCAGCCAGGTCGGGACTGCTGTACATGGCGTGGGCACAGGCAGCGATGTCATGGGGTGTGACGACGGCTTCTTCCCATGTTGCACGGGTGACGCTGATATTGTTCCGACCGGCGGCGCGGGCATTTTCTTGAAGAACCTCTGCCATTGCCCCGGCTGGCTCAACCGCCGTCACGAGCCGTGCTGTCTTTGCCAGTGGAATCGTCCAGCGTCCCGTGCCGGCACCAATGTCAAGCACGGTTTCCTCCGGTTTGAGGGCGGTCCTGATAAACTCCAGGAACATATCTCCTTTTTCCCGGCTTTTTCGTTTCGAACTGGCATCAAAATTCTGCGCCCGCTCCCTGCGGTTGAAAGAAAAAGAGGCGTCTCTTTGTCCTCGCTGCGCCCTTCGTCCCACGGCAAGCTCCCGCCATAGCTCAAGCCAGTCCATATCTTTCGGCAACACTGTGTTATCTCTCCTTTATTACCCATATATAAAGGGTAAGGCTGGTTTTCCCGGATGTATTTTAGCATGATTGCCCGGTGAGCAATAAATCGCTACGTCTCGAAAGGGTGTCTCTCCCGTGCAAAATCCGGCAGGTAGTTTTCCGGTGACCCCATCTCCTGCACCCAGCCGTTTTCTATTCCAAGCTTCTCCATCAGCTCAAGGACAGAGGCGTACTCGCCGTAAAAGATTGTCCGCGCAAGCTCCGGGATTTGCACTGCCCGGTGCTGCGGGGAGTACTGGGACATGACACTTACCGTGACCCGTGGTGAAATCTCATTTGCCAGCCAGATAAGGGACTCTCTGCTGCCGGCAATCTCGTTGGGCAGGACAAGGAGGCGCACAATCAGCCCTTTCTGTGCGATGTCTGACTCATCCGTCACCAGCTCTCCGGTCTGCCGCCACATCTCCTTAATTGCCCTGCGGGCATGGGTAACATACGCCGGCGCTTCAGAATACTTCGTTGCGGATTCATCAGAGGCATAGCGTAAATCCGCAAGATAGATATCGATTATCCCGTCAAGTGACCTGATGGTGGCAGGGGAGTCATAGCCGCCGGTGTTATAGACAAGGGGAAGATGAAGCCCCAGCGGCACCGCGATGAGCAAAGCCTTGACGATCTGCGGGACAAAATGTGTCGGGGAGACGAGGTTGATGTTGTGGCAGTGAAGCTCATTTTGGAGATAAAGCATCTTCTCAGCCAGGGTTTCGCAGCTTATCTCGTTGCCCTTTTGCTCTTCCGGGTTCTGGCTTATCCGGTGGTTCTGGCAGTAACAGCAGCGCATGTTGCAGTTGCCGAAGAAAATTGTCCCGGAGCCGCACGTCCCGGATAAAGCCGGCTCCTCGCCGTGATGGTCGCAGACCGAAGAGACAGCAGGTAAATACCCGGAGTTACAAAAGCCAGTTTCATCCTTCATGCGGTTGATGCCGCAATTTCTGGGGCAGATGTCACAGTGTGCAAGGCGTTTTTCAAGCATCTTGGCACGCATTTTAAGCTCCCCGGAGTGATATAGTGAAAGATATGATGGTGATGGTTGCATGGTTGTTTGACCCTATCCCCTTTGCCCCCTTACCTCGCAGGGAAGGGGAGGAGTTTGGAAGAGGGGTCTGCGCCCCTCTTATACGCCCCGTTTGTTGATTACTCTGTAATTGCGAGGGCGAAGCCCGTAGCAATCCGTTCCTATATCAATTGAGATTGCTTCGCTGACGCTCGCAATGACATATTTTATAGACGCGCCGTTTTCAAATACGAATTATTGAATATGTATCCAGTATGGATAAAAAAGTAATTAGCCTCCCAGCTTTTTCAGCTTCTCTATCGCCTCATTTATCCGCTTCAGACATCTGTCTCTGCCCAGAACTGTCATGGTGTCAAAGAGGGGTGGTGCGGCGACACGACCGGTTGTGGCAGTGCGGAGTGCGCCGAAAAGCTGTCCGGTCTTCAATCCAAGCTCCTGGGCTAAAGGTCGGAATACTGCCTCTAAAGGATCGGCGTCAAAAGAGGCAATCTGCTCCAGCTTCTCCTTTGAGACGGTGAGGGCTTTTAATGTCTGCTCTTTACCCATCTTCTTGCCGATAAGAGAGCCGGCATCATATTCAAGCTCACTCTCGTAGAAGAATTTTGTCAGCTCCGGCAGCTCGGAGAGGAGCTTTACCCGCTCCTGTACCAGGGGCAGAATTTTCTTGACATAATCCTCGTCCGGTTTCAGGCTATCGGCTGCGTCTTTAGCGGTCGTCAGAAATGGTCGGGAAACTTTGAAAAACTCTTCGGGTGGAAGCTTGCGAATGTAGATGCCGTTCATCCATTCCAGCTTGTTCTTATCAAAGATGGCGCCCGTGCGGCTCACCCGCTCCAATGAAAAGTTTTCGACAAGCTCATCACGGGAGATTACCTCTGTCTTGCCGTCCAGTGACCAGCCGAGCAGCGCCAGGAAGTTGACCATTGTCTCCGGCAGGTAGCCCTGGTCGCGGTAGTCGGTGATGGAGACCGACCCGTGCCTCTTGCTTAGCTTGCTCCGGTCGGTGCCCAAAATCATGGGCAGGTGCACCATCAGGGGCATTTCAAACCCCAGCGCATCATACATCAGTTTATGCCGGGGCACACTGGAGAGCCACTCCTCGGCACGCAGGACATGGCTGATTTCCATCATGTGGTCGTCAACCACGTTGGCAAGATGGTAGGTGGGATAGCCGTCTGACTTGAGCATGACAAAATCGTCAATGGTGGCATTATCAAAGACCAGTTCCCCGCGGATAATATCATGGAAGCGGCTCTCGCCGCTTAAGGGTGTCTTGAAGCGAATCACCGGCTTGTTGCCTTCCGCCATCAGACGGGCGCACTCATCTTTGCTCAGGTTGCGGCATTTGCGGTCGTAGCCCGGCGGCAGCCTTTTTTCTGACTGCTCGGCACGCATTTCCTTCAGTCTCTCCGGGGAACAGAAGCAGTAATAGGCGTTCCCCTGGGCAACCAGCCGTTCCGCTGCCTCATGGTAATATTGTAGTCTCTGGGACTGGATGTATGGCCCGTAGTTGCCGCCGACCTCAGGCCCTTCGTTCCAGTCAAGATTAAGCCAGCGCAAACCGTCAAGGATGCCCTCAAGAGCGCCGGGAACGGTGCGGGCGACATCCGTATCCTCAATGCGGACGATGAAACTGCCGCCGCTGTGCCGGGCAAAGAGCCAGTTAAAAAGGGCAGTCCTGATGTTTCCCACGTGGGGGAAGCCGGTGGGACTTGGTGCAAACCGAACACGAACTTTAGAGTTTGACATGATTCTGCTCCAATAACTGAGGGATGTTAATCTGA
>JBDRFO010000183.1:0-5174 GCA_043818655.1 Chloroflexota bacterium | reverse complement strand
TGTTTCTCCTCCACTGTTCTTGGCTTCAATCAAGTAAGAGCCAGTCGCGCCAAGATTTTTCACTTTTATACTATTATTTGGTTCTACCTCGACGATTTTGATATCTTGTACATAAATGGTAAGTATTATGTCGGTTAGATTCTCTATTTGAAGAGGGACTGCCCGTTCGCCCCAGCAAGCCTCACTCACCAGTAACAGGCCGATAAGTAACGCCGGAGTTAGAAACAATATGCGATTGTTGCATTGACTTTTCATGATCACTTCCCCCACCACGGTTTGCCAGTTTGCCCGTCACCATCATAGATAAAGATTAAAGCTGAATTTTATGTTCAAGCCCGGCTTTTCTGCCATAACTAAACATAATCATACTATTTTTTACCTACCATTGCGATGCTTATTGTGCTATACTTGCCAGCGTTAAAAAGATGGATTCCGGTCAGATGGTTTTTCTCTCCTGCTTGAAGCAGGCAGGGATAGCTCAGATTTAAGATAAGAATCTGAATCAGTTTGTTTTGTCTGAAATGACAGAATTAATCTGAAGCAGGTTAGAGCGCTCAGTTTTAATGAGTCGAAAAGAGGCACCACCTGACCGCTTGACAGGCTCCCGGTTTTTCTTGAAGCGGCATCCAGTGGGCTGGATATCGCTTGGTGTCCTGATGCAGGGACCATCATGCGGAAGAAAAAACTGAAGGTGGTTACCGATGGCCTCTAAACCTAAATTGTACTACGGCTGGTATATGGTAATCAGCGGTATGTTTCTATCCGCTTATTACAGCTCGATACTCAGTTACGGATGGAGCGCTTTCGTAACTCCGATCACGGCTACCTTTGGTTGGAGCATGGCTCAAGTGGCGCTGGCCGCGTCTTTTCGCGGATTGGAAATAGGGGTCTTCAACCCGATATGGGGCCCGTTGGTTGACCGTTATCCACCCAAATGGCTGATGAGGTTTGGCGTGACGACCACGACACTGGGACTGCTTTGCCTGAGCCAGACCAGAAATCTACCGATGTACTACGGGGGCTTCTTGATTGTGGGGATGGGCAGTTCGCTCATTGTCGGCATGCTTCCCCTGACCGTGATGGCCAGGTGGTTCCGGAAAAATATCGGTAAAGCGAGTGGCCTGTTCTATATGGGTGCGGGGCTTGGTGGTGTAGCCGTGCCGCTGATCGTCATGGCAATAGATAAATTTGGCTGGCGAAACACCCTGCTTTTCGCGGCAGCTGGCTTTGCCATATTTGGCACAGCGGTCTCTTTTATTTTCCGCAGCCGGCCTCAGGATTACGGAATGTTACCTGATGGGAGAACAGCATCGGATGCACCGGATAAGGCGACAGGACGTGTCCGTACGGCAGATTTTGGTGTCAGTGTTAAAGATGCCCTCAGGATGCGGGCTTTCTGGCATTATTCGGTCGTGTCGATATTCCAACATGCATGCAGCGGTACGGTGATGTTTTATGCCATCCCATACTTTACCCAGCTTGGTATGACCAGGGAGATCGCCGGTACCGTCGTCAGCCTTTACACTTTTGTCAGCCTCTTCGGGCGCCTGCCTTTCGGGATACTGTCTGACCACTTCCGGAAGAAATACGTGACCGCTCTTTGTGTCGGGCTGCAACTTGGTGGACTGGTCTTTTACTGGCTGATTGGCGCGGGAAGCCCCTTCTGGTTTATATTATTATTAGCTGTCACCTATGGTCTTGGTATTAGCGGGGTTGCGTGTTTAAGGGGGCCGCTTCTGTCGGAGTATTTCGGCACGAAGAACTTCGGGGCGATTCTGGGCTTGACAAGCATGTTTG
Organism: Chloroflexota bacterium; assembly: GCA_043818655.1. Taxonomy (GTDB): domain Bacteria; phylum Chloroflexota; class Dehalococcoidia; order Dehalococcoidales; family JAZDNC01; genus JBDRFO01. The sequence goes on along the minus strand of JBDRFO010000183.1, from coordinate 3,377 downwards.
TTTCGGTAGGAGGCATCGTGTCCCAGCCGCTGGCAGGATGGATTTTTGACACGTATCATGATTATAAAATCTGGTGGTTTTCGTTAATTATCTTCGGGATTGTGGCTTTGATCGCGATACTGACGATGCCGCGAGCACCAAAATTGGTTGAAATGGGCACTGCTGAAGCAGTCAAGGTGCAAGAATAGTAGATTCAAATGTGCTGGCTAACGGCACCGGATGTTGTATAATTGAGTGAAGTTCCTGTTGTGGTGGGGGGTATCGTTTACAGGCTATTGTTAATGTAACCAGAGATGTTGTGAATGTTGAGGTTGGCAGAGACTTGCGTACCGGTGAGGATTATTTAACAGAAAGCCATATTTCGGATAAAATAGGATGGGCTATCCGGAAACGGTATTCCCGCATCTGAGCATGGATTGTGCCCTGTCTTATGATACCGGGTTTCTGGAAGGTTTCTATTTTGGATTGCATTGTTAAGGAGTACGAGGTTTGGGCTTCCTGAAAATACCGAAACTGCGTATCGGTGATTTAGAGGCTGAGATACCCATTATTCAGGGAGGTATGGGTGTTGGTGTTTCTTTATCCGGTCTGGCTTCGTCTGTTGCCAGCGAGGGTGGCATCGGTGTTATTTCCGCTACCGGAATAGGTATGCTTGAACCTGATTTCAATGCGAACTACCGTGAAGCCAACAAAAGAGCCTTGCGGCGGGAGATAAAAAGGGCAAGGGAGATGACGACCGGTATTATTGGCGTAAATATCCTTGTCGCCCTTACGGATTACGATGATCTTTTGCAGATTGCACTGGATGAAGGTGTCGACCTGGTTATTCTTGGTGCCGGACTTCCGCTCAAGATCCCCGGTGCTTTTTTCTCGGATGGAGACAGAAAGATTACCAGTAAGATTGTTCCGATCGTATCTTCCGCCAGGGCAGCGAGACTGATATTCCGCTACTGGAGGACGAAACACAACCGTGTACCTGATGCGGTGGTTGTTGAAGGCCCTTTGGCCGGCGGACATCTCGGATTCAAAAAAGAGCAGATCGACAACCCTGAATACAAGCTGGAGAAGATACTGCCGGAAGTAATCTCGGTGATCAAGACATACGAGCAAGATTTTCAAAAAAGCATTCCCGTGATCACTGCCGGGGGGGTGTATACGGGTGATGATATTCATAAATTCATACAGGCGGGAGCGCAGGGCGTGCAGATGGCAACCAGGTTTGTGACCACTCATGAGTGCGATGCTTCCTTGAAATTTAAAGAGGCATACATCAAGTGCCGGAAGGATGACCTTATTATAATTGACAGCCCCGTTGGCTTGCCGGGCAGAGCGATACAGAACAGGTTTCTTGAAGAGATAGCGTCAGGTGTGAAAAAACCATTTACGTGTCCCTGGGGGTGTCTGAAAACCTGCGATGTTGAAAGCTCTCCATACTGCATTTGTGCCGCCCTGACCAACGCCAAAATGGGGAATCTTGAAAAGGGGTTTGCTTTTGCCGGGGCGAATGCCTACCGGAGCGATAGGATTATCTCGGTGAAAGAGCTTATTCATACCTTACTGATGGAATACGAAAAGGCAGCAACGGCATAAACAGCTTTAATTAATGATGCCGTAAGGCAGGACGTCTGATTGTCCCCAAACAATCCGGATGCCTGATTTCTGCTGTCTGTCTTCATTAAACTCGAAGAATGAATGCCTGGCGCCTTCTTTCTTGACTCACCTGCACGCTTGCTCAGGTAACTCACGAGTTACCCCGGTTTGTCTTGCCCGCATTTCATGCTGCCGTGTGCAAGAAGTCATCCGGAAAAATCAACATGATGAGATCAGGCATGTGACATGCCCGTATTCGGTGGGTCAATTTTCGGATAGCTTGATTACACCGTTTCTTGACAATTCCCCGAAGTGTGTTATAAATATGACAATAACTTTGTTATGCAGAGTATACTGCGGAATAGATATAGGGGGGTTATCATGCAAGAGGGAGCGGATTTGGGAAAAATCCAGAAGACAATCTATCTATCCTATTTCCAGGATGGCCTCTGGGATATTCTGCTGGGGCTTTTCTTACTGGCATGGGGTGTCAGCATCATGGCTGATTTTGTGGCTTTCCTGGCTGGTTCGTATGTCATTGGTTACGCAGTTGTGTTTGCCCTGAAAAGACGGATTACCTACCCGAGAATCGGCTACGTTCAGTCTTCGGGGGGACGGAAGCAGAAGTTGCGGCTGGTTATTGCTGGGTTCGTTGCCCTTCTGCTGGGGACAATGATACTCGCAATGTTTTTTATCAGCAGCGCGCCGCAATGGTTGCATCACTATTTTGTCTTCCTGTTCGGGACAATGCTTGCCATTGTTATCAGCCTGATTGCTTACTGGTGGGGCATCAGGCGCTGGTACATTTACGCTTTGCTGATATGGACAGGGGTTGTTTTTCATCAATGGCTTGATGCCCCTCTGGGTTACAGCTTTATTGTTCCGGGGGCGATGGTGATGCTCTTTGGCATTGTTCTGTTGCTCAGGTTCCTCCGTAAATATCCTAAACCGACAAAGGAGGGGTGAGACGAAGCCGTGTGATTTGAAAGAAACCCGGCAGAAGGCTTTCCGGTGCTCCGAACAGGGGGAATCGGTGGCATCCGGTAAGCCCAGGCATGCTGAGCAACAACCGATGCCCATGATTGACCGGTTGATTCACGAGCTATCCCGGTACGTTGCTGTCCAAATTAGGTCAAAATAACGTCTCCCCCTCTTAATTTCACTCGTATTTTAAACAAGATATATTCAATATACTAATACTGATTTTCGTATGACTTTCGAGAAGAGCTACTTTAACTCCTCCTCTGCAGTATCATTTGATAGTCCCCTGATCCATAAATGCATCAGAGCCTCCTTCTGTCTTGCTCAAAACAGGTGCTATTATTTTTTCAAATTATATATATTTTATGCAACTACAATAAAATGATTCTTATATTTCTGGTGAGTTTTCTGATGACCTGTGATTTTGTCACCATGGAAAAACACAGCACTGGTAGTTTATATTCTCACTTTATGTCCTGACCACACGGGTCAGGCAAACTTACTATCATCAGTATCAGCGAGGCGATTCTGCACCCAGCATCAGCCCAATATTGCGGTCAATCGTCTGCTCCCAGGTATCGGTGTTTTTGTGTCCGCCGGGGAAATCGGATAGCGTGACACCAAAGGCGCCCAGCGCTTCAGCAATGCCTTCACCAGCGTGTTTCCCTGTCTGAAGATTGTCAATGACATACCGCACGTTATCTTCGCGACCTTTATCCACAAGCCTTTGTACTACCTCCGGTGTTAGCGAATCAGGCCGGTCGTAGGTAGCCGCAACATGAAATCCCAGCCACTCGACAAATTCT
>JBDRFO010000182.1:0-3228 GCA_043818655.1 Chloroflexota bacterium | reverse complement strand
CCTATAGGAATCGGCATCCCATGCATGATAAACGAAACGGGTAGAATGTTGACTTCGCTGCGTAATGGTTAACCTTAAGGAATTGTGAATTCGATGCACTGATCAATGTCATTTTTTTCACGTTTACATGCGGGCAACCTGAATTCAAGTCTGCCATCTTTGACTTTTCACTGGCAGGTGAATACCTTATTACCAACTGGGTATTTAAATTGTATACTTTCTATCCGCCTTTTGTCTGGGAAAGAACTTTCCTTATTCCCGGCAAATGCATAATGCACCTTTAAATTAAATGGTATAAGCTGTAGCATGATTAAATTGGTACACCCCTTGCTATACATCCATAAAGCAGATCTAATGATCATGAAAAGTGTAACGACATTAGCAGTAGCGGGGGCAGCCATCCTCTTAGGACCAATGGGTTTTTTTGGCGTTCCGCTGCGAAGGAGAATGTAAATGAGTAAGGTGTTGATAGATAAACATGCACTGGAAAAGCAGCCATCAAGATCTGGTCTTCGGCTTTTCATTTTCTTAACAGTCTTTGCGTTGGCCGGATGTTATCCTGCGCCGTATCGCGAGGTTTCACGACCTATGCCTGGAGATACCGGCGCAAGCCGAAGGGCTCCCGTTACCCAGGTCTATTTTTATCCGAAAGCCGGCCAGACAACCGAGCAACAGTCACGTGACCATTACGAATGTTACAGCTGGGCGGTAAAACAGACCGGCTTTGATCCGAGTCAGTCGTCTATCCCGCCTGTGCAGCGCGTCCGGGTGGTGCCGATGCCTCCACCCGGTCATGACAGCGCTGTTCTGGCTATCACCGGTGCGGTGCTTGGAGCATTGATTGCCGGACCGAGACACGCTGTGGGAGGTGCATTGATCGGCGCCGCAGGCGGGGCGATCGCCGGCGCTGCATCGGATTCGTCAAGGGATCAGACTGCCCGACAGTTGGAGGAAGCCTATTCCAACCGCGATCGGGGACTTGACGCTCAATATGAGGAACGGGCACTCAACTTCCGGCGGGCGATGGGAGCCTGCCTTGAAGGCCGTAGCTACAGCGTAAGGTGAGGGATACTATGAACCTTTTCACGAGTCTAAATATGATTTTACGGAGTCAAGAATAATGATCTATATTCACCAGAAAAACAAATGCTTTGCACTCGGGATGGTGCTGGCCCTATTGTCGGGAATGATGCTGTTCGGGGTGACGTGGGCAGCGCAGGCGGCTGATCGCGAATCCCGCTCTAACGTATCCCGCCCTCGCGAATACCAGGATTCCCGTTATCACCTTGACCGCTCGTACCCAGCCCGCGGCCAGGTAATCAGAGAACTGCCGCGTAATCGCCGAGTGGTAACTCATCGCGGCTCACGTTACTACTTCTCCGGAGGCGCCTGGTACCGCCCGCAAGGGTTGGGTTTCTCCATAGTTGTGCCTCCGATCGGTCTTTTTGTGCCCTTCCTGCCTCCTTATTACGCGACGATCTGGGCACTCGGTGTACCTTACTACTATGCCAACGAGGTCTATTACGCACACAGTAGGGACGGCTATGTCGTCGTCGAGCCGCCGAAAGTGGAAGTCAGCCAGGCGCCACCAACGGCTGACCAGATGTTTATCTATCCCCGACTGGGTCAAAGTGAACAGCAGCAGGCGGATGATCGTTATGCCTGCCACAGTTGGGCTGTGAGTCAGACAGGCTTCAACCCGACTCAGCCGCCCGGAGGCATGCCTGAAGCCGATAAAATCGAGAAGCGCTCAGACTATCAAAGAGCGATGAACGCCTGCCTCGATGGCCGCGGGTATACCGTGAAATAGCCGCTGCCGCCGGTCCTCTGAACCAGATTATATCGCGCCCGGCCCGGGAAATAAGTCTCATTTTTTACAGGACCCCGTCAAAGTCAGGCAAAATGCCAGATATTCAGCTATCTGCCTCAGGGTTGCTGCCCATTTATAGAATCCTTGACCAATTGAGATACCTTCTTGATGAGAATACTGGCGGCTATTGAGTTGAGGAACAGAAAGCCGGTGGCTAAAATCATGGCGAATGATCTCAACCTAATCCTAATGATTCCCGTGATGAGGCGACCAGGCTTGATTTTCGCCCCCCAGATTATATTTAAGGAATCCTGAATCTTCAGGAACGCGCCTATCGAGCTGATAAACAATAAAATTGTCCCCAGGATGGTGGTACCGAAAGCTTTGGCAGGACTTGGGGAACTCCGGATCAGATTTTCTATTACACGAGCGACTTCCGGACCGATGTATCCTTGGATCTTTTCTGAAATTTGCCCCCTTGCCGCAGCTTCCCCGAAAACAAGGCTGGTAAGGGCTATAAGGATAATCATCAGGGGGGGAAGGCAAATATTGTATAATAGGATAGAGCGGCTGACATTTTGAACGCCTTGTCATCCACCCACTGCCTAATGGTTTCCCGGGCAAGTAACAGGCCCTCTTTAAGGAGCAATGTGAATGTCATGAGATCCCTGCAGCTCAGCGATAGAGAAGTAATTGTTTGAAAATCACCAATAATCCAAGGACAAAACCGCCATCAGCAACCTGCCAAACTCGACACGTATACAAGATGAGGATGGGCAATGCTTATTCTAAAGGGACAAGTGCTTATCTGAACAACCCTTTCAGCCCTTCCAGGGTGGACACGATGGCAGCCTTCAGCAGGTAGTCCAGTTTTTCCTCGCCGATGTCGATGTTGCCTGTCCCGGTCAGGCGCAGGACTGGGGACTTGGCGGAGAGGTCATCCTTTGCCACGCCGTTTTTGATGGTGAAGAGGGCCTTCATTTCCGCAAAGTCGGTCTTCTCTGAGGCAGAGGCTGGCTGGACCTGCTCTCCCTTGAGGATTCCCAGCTTCGCCTTTGCAGCACCGTCGGAGTTCACGTCACCCTTGACGGTCAGGAGCAGGTTGGCAATACCTGCAGCCTCCCCCTTCACCTCCGGACAGTTTTTTGAGAATAGAGCGAGCCGCTTTCAGGTCCAGCGATAGAGCCCCTGTCAGATGGACCAGGGTATCGATCTTAGGTTTGTCACCTTGCATACGGAATCTCACATCCAAGTCGGTCGGTGTGATACCGCCCAACCTGCCAGTGCTTACCTCAAGCTTGCTCACCACAAATGTCTGCCCTTGTTTCTCATCCTGCCAGGTGAAGGCAGAATCGCTGAGCTTCACTCCAGATACATCCAGTGCAAAGGGCATGGCCGCCTTTTTCTCTTCCTTCTTC
>JBDRFO010000181.1:0-8420 GCA_043818655.1 Chloroflexota bacterium | reverse complement strand
ACCTTTCTCACATGCGTGCGAAAAGGTATTACTTCCACAAGGTGTAAAACATGAGGATATCAGCCAATATATTATTAAGCACTATACTCCTATCGGTGACGTAATTAAGAGTAATAAAGTAAATCCTGATAATGTAGCATTGATATTAGGGGATAAAGTACCTTTTAAATTTTCGATTTTTCATAAGATAATTTCTGGTATTTTCGATGCTGACAAAGCAGATTATCTATTGAGAGATTCATATAATTGCGGCGTTTCATACGGGCATTATGATTATTCAAGATATATTTCTGCTTTTGATATTGGGGAACAGCTACAGCTCAGTATTGATGAAGGAAGTGTTCATGCGATTGAGGCATTTTTACTGGCGAGATTCCATTACTATATGCAAATACCATATCACAGAACTAGAACTGGTTTAGACCGTGTTCTCGAAGAATATATGAAAAAACTAAAGGAAACAAAAAGATTGCCGAATATTATCACGGGAAATAATTCTTCACCAAAATCAATTAAGGTTAATTTTGAGCGGTTTACTTTCTTTGATGACTATGACATCTTTCAAAAGATAAAGAGTGATTATCAAAAGTCCGATAAGTGGGCAAAGATTTTAATGAGAGAAAATCATCTCACTCCAGTGTATGACTATGCAGGAACAGATGAAGGACATGGGAAAAGCTACAGAGATTACATTGATGCGCTTAATAAAAAGGGCTTAAAAGAAAATGATGATTTTATTAAATATGAGGATAAAATTGAAGTTCATGGCATAACTTCTGAATCAAAGGAAAAAGGAGAAACTGGCGATGTTATCAAGGTCGTAGATAAAAGAGGAAATATTAAAGATGATTTCATCAGGTGTTCGCTGATTCTGGAACCTATAGCAAAAAAGCCTGTATATATTTTAAGAGTGTATGCCACCTCGGACAAAAAACAAATCATGAATGATATATTAAATGAGCTAGAAAACTGTAAGGACAGCACTCACTAAACGAGGAGGTCACAATGGCTGAGTTGAATAAACAAATACTGAAATACGTTATAGACCGCCTTTCTACAATGGACCATCCTACTGATAAAGTAGTTGTTCAGAAGGTAGTTTTCTACTTGCGAGAAATCGGAGTTCCAGTGACTTATAGTTTTGAACCTTATATGTATGGGCCTTATTCAAGGGATTTGAGCGATGATGCTGATGAGTTGGATTTTTTGGATGAGCTTACAATTTATGATAACAAATATACAAAAGGTGCAAGATTTGTCCTGTCTCAACAATTAAATAGGTATAAAAGCCTCATAAACAAAGGAATTACAGACTTTGCTTCCATTGTGAGTAATGACTTTGACTTTGAGGCTATGGAGCTTTTTGGTACTGTTCTCTATTGTATAAGAGTCTTACAGGAGATGGGGGAGACTCCAAGCTTTACAAATGTCCTGCATGAATTTAGAGACTGGAAAGGCGAAAACTATTCAGGCGACGCAATTAAAAAAGCTTACACCTCCTTAATTGGTAAGTTCAGCTAATCATCTCCGTATAACCCACATGCCTTTTCTGTAAATTGCGTACTGCAAATAATTATGGATAAATCAGTCTTTCCCAATTTTCTCCTCTATGCTATCATCTAAATCGTCATGGAGATTGGCGTTTTAATTGACGAGGAGTTTGCTCCGGAACTTGATGCCGCCTGGCTTGAGGGTGTCATCACAACGGCGCTCTCGATGGAAGGGGCACCCCAGAACATCGAGGTCGGGCTGGTCATCACCTCGCAGGAGAAGATAGAGGAGCTGAACCGGACATACCTTGGAGAAGACCACCCAACCGATGTTCTTTCCTTTGCCATGGGTTACGGCGAAACACCTTTCAGCGATGAAGTAAGGGATTCTGCCTTTGTCCTGCCGGCTGACGGACTGGTGCACCTGGGGGAGGTAATCGTCTCCTACCCGCAGGCGGTCATCCAGGCGAATGAGCATCATCATTCTGTCAGGAAAGAGCTGGCGATTCTTACTATCCACGGTATGCTGCACCTGCTGGGCTATGACCATGACGAACCTGGGCGGGAAAAAGAGATGCGCACCAGAGAGGCAGCAATCTTACAGGCTACCCAGGAACTGTTTTCCTGAATGCGTGCAGGTGGCTTGCCCTATCACAGTATGCGGCATTTCCGGACAGGTTCAAGACAAAAATACGGATATTTCGGGACAGGTATCCTGTAAAGGGGCGCTTTTGTGAATGTACTTGGCATCAGCGGCAGTCCGCGACGGGGGGGCAATACCGATCTGCTCCTTGGCGAGGTGATACGCGGTGCGGAGAGCGCGGGGGCGACCACACGGACAATTATCTTAAATGACATGAATATCCGTCCCTGCCAGCACTGCGATGCCTGCCTTGGCACGGGGAACTGCATCATCCAGGATGATATGCAGATGGTCTACCGTGGGCTTGAGAGCGCCGACCGCATCGCACTGTCTTCGCCGGTTCATTTTATGAGTCTAACCGCCCAGATGAAGGCCATGATTGACCGATGTCAGGCGCTATGGGCACGCAAGTACCGTCTCAAAATACCACCGCTTGGTGATCGCAGGGAGAGAAAGGGTATTTTTATCGCCGTGGGGGGCAGGAAGATTCCCGCCGCGACTCTCTTTGAGGCAGCAAGGGTAACCGTGCGGACGCTTTTTGTGACACTGGATGTTGCCTTCGCCGGTGAGCTGCTTTTCCCCGCGGTGGATGAGAAAGGCGCCATCCTCCTGATTCCGGAGGCGCTGGAGCAGGCATATCGCACTGGGCAGAGTATGGTAAACTAGTGGAGTATCACCGTAATATCTTGACAATGATTCTAGGGTCGTCCATTGTAAAGCTGTCTTTAAGACACGACGCTAAGCGGATAGACATAAATAGCGGGTCAGGGTGATGAGAGGCAAGTTATACCTGTCCAAAATATGCGTATGTTTGTTTAGCGCCTTGCCACCCCGACCAGCTTGTTGATGTCTTCTATCCCCTCATCGGCCATGAACCTCTCTATCCCCTCCAGGACGTCCAGTGCGGCACGCGGATTGCGCAAGCTGGCTGAGCCAACCTCGATGGCTGTTGCCCCCGCCATGATGAACTCAAGGGCATCCGCAGCCGTCACAATACCACCCAGGCCAACCACCGGCACCCCGACCGCCTTTGCCACCTCGTAGACCATGTAGAGTGCCACCGGCTTGATGGCCGGGCCCGACAACCCGCCGGTGATATTGCCCAGAAGGGGCTGACGCCGGTGAATATCGATCGCCATGCCTTTTAATGTATTGATGAGCGAGATGGCATCAGCCCCGGCAGACGCAACCGCCCTGGCAATCTCTGTAATATCGGTCACATTCGGGCTCAGCTTGACAATGATGGGCAGTGTCGTTGCCTCCCTCACGGCGACGGTAACCTTTGCGGCGGCATCAGCGTCAGTCCCGAAGGCAGCACCCCCCTCCGCCACATTGGGGCAGCTGATGTTTACCTCCAGGGCAGCGATACCCGGAACAGTATCCAGCTCCTGTGCCAGCCGGGCATAGTCCCCGACACTCTCCCCGGCGATATTGACAATGACCGGAACGTGCCATTTTGCCCAGATGGGGGCTTTTTCCTGCACCAGCCTATTCACACCGGCATTCTGCAGCCCGATGGAATTCAGTAGCCCGCAGGATGTCTCGGCGATGCGCGGCTGGAGATTGCCCGCTTTCGGCTCAAGGGTTGTTCCCTTGCAGACAATCGCCCCCAGCCTTTCGATGTCAAAGAACCCCTGAAACGCAACACCGTAGCCAAAGGTACCGGAGGCAGTCATCACCGGGTTGGCAAGCTCAAGTCCCCTTTTGTTTTTCGGTGCCAGCTGAATTTTTAGACTCGTAACTTTCTCCTTCAGAAAATATGGTTGCCTGTGATTATATCGGTATTTCATGTCAGGGGCAAGTACGAGTCACGGTGCTGATTAGGATACTGTCTTAAAGACACTTGTACTTATTATTACTTGTCTTCCTAATAATTCTCTTGCATTTTTAAGGATTTATGTTATCATAGACTTGGTAAACAGCTTGTGACCTTCGCGAACGTATTATTATCGCAGGACACGGGAAAGTCCTGTTCTTTTTGAAATAATATGGTAGTTTTAACCCCGCACACTCAACTTATTTAATAAAATACTTGATTTATGTTTGTAATTATAGTATTATACTTGATAAGTATTTGAAAGTTAAAGAAAACAGGATTTTTGAAGTGAGAACAATAAATTCGTGGGAAGTGCAGACACAGGAGATGCTGGCTCGCATCGAAAGAGAACTGGAGTCAATTCAGATGGAGGCAGAAAAGCAGATGACCGTCCTGAAGCAGCGCAAATGGGCCCTTGAAGAAGCGCTAAAAACCTACCGTAAAATGATGGGAACAGGAACAAGGGTGCTTCAGTCGCTTGATCCTGCCGAAATAGCCGGCAAGAGTCAGCGAGGAATACTCCAACTGATCGCAGAGCGGAACGAGGGGTTGCTTGTTGCCAGGCAAGCGATCAAGCTGATGAAGGATGCCGGTGTCTTCGGTGATTCACCGCATGCTGATGCTGCTGTTTACAGCACTCTCAACAGAAGCCCGGAATTCACCCGTGTCGGTGGGGGAATTTACCGGCTCGATCATCACAAGCTTGCGGAAGTAAGACAAAAAGCAAACAGACCGGCAAAAAATCATGTCGTCCCGGCGGTAATTGAGCTGAAAGAGAAGAATCCCCGGATGACCAAAGAGCAAATTCGTGATGTGCTGATCGCCAGGGGCTACAATTTTGGCCATAAAAAACCCGGCCGCGTCATCCACATGGCCTGGGTTCAGCTGGGTTACCACGAAAAGAATTCGGAGGTAATCCATAATGAATAATCCTTATCTCAAGAAAAATGGGAGGTGGCGGGAGAGCAAAAAACGGTACGATCAGCCGGGTGTTTTTTTGTGTTATCTGTTTTGAAGTGTAAATATCGAGATTTAGGCATCAGGAAGGGAAAAGAGAGAAGGGCTTTTTGACAACACAAGAGGATTAAAATAATCGTAATAATAGTGGAGGTAGCTTAAATTGAGTAAACTAGCAGAGCTTTTTCATCAGGGCAACTATGACGAGGTATGGCGGAGGTCCTGTGGTTTTATTGATCTCAGTCCCCGGGATTTCATGAGTATCCAGCGGAGACTGCTTGCCGAACAGCTGGAGTTACTGAAAAACTGTGAGTTGGGACGCATCATTATGAAGGGAACTGACCCCAGAAGCCTGGAGGAATTCCAGAAACAGGTGCCTCTGACCACCTATGACGACTATGCCCCCTATTTCCTCAAGCAAAGGGATGATGTCCTGCCCGGGAAGGCCAGTCTCTGGCAATATACCTCGGGAAAATCAGGGGAATATCCCTTCCGCTGGGTGCCGGTGAATGCCCAACAGCTTGAAGCAATCGAGCCTTTGATATGGGCTCTCGTTCTCTTCTCAACCTGTAAGGAAAGAAATCTGTTCTCCATCAGGGAGCATGACAAGGTGCTCTACGGTATGGCGCCGCCGCCCTATGCCACCGGCACGATGACCCACGCCTTCCCGTATCACCTGTTTGATTTCATGCCACCGGTTGACGAGGCAGAAAAAGCAACCTTTGAGGACAGGATCAAGCAGGGCTTCCAGATGTCCCTCAGCGAAGGACTGGACCTCTGTTTTTCCATGTCCAGCGTTGCCGTTGCCATTGGGGAACACTTCAGCGAAAAAGGCCGGTCAACAAGCCTGAAAGAACTGCTGAAAAACCCGAAGGCACTATTCAGACTCGGCAAGGGTTTTGCCAGAAGTAAACTGGCGCACCGTAACTTATTACCCAGAGACCTCTGGTCGCCCAAAGGCCTCATCACCTACGGTATCGACGGGACGGTATACCGGGAAAAAATCAGGGAAATGTGGGGGACGTACCCCCTCGATTTCCATGGTTGCACCGAGGCAGTCATCATCGCCATGCAAACATGGGATCACCAGGGCATGACCTTCGTGCCGAACCTCAATCTTTTCGAGTTTATCCCCGAAGAGGAAAGCCTGAAATCATATCAGGACCCGTCTTACCAGCCGTCAACCCTCCTCATCGACAATGTTACCCCGGGGAACTACGAACTGGTGATCACAAGCTTCCATGGTGGCCCCTTTATCAGGTACCGCCTGGGTCACCTGGTCAGGATCACATCCCTTAAGAATGAAGCGCTTAACATAAATCTTCCCCAGATGACATTCCTTACCCGCATCGATGACCAGATTGATATCGCCGGGTTCACCAGACTATCGGAAAAGATTATCTGGCAGGCGCTGGAGAACAGCGGGACACCTTATGTTAACTGGACAGCACGCAAAGAGGTTGAGGCAGATAAACCGGTACTGCGTCTTTATGTTGAGCTCAAAGACGGTAACGGTATCTCCGCTGAAGGTATCTCCCATGCTGTTCACGAGGAACTCAAGAAGCTGGATGCGCCCTATGCTGAGCTGGAAAGTTTTACCGGGCTTAAACCGCTTGAGGTGACGCTACTGCAGGAAGGTGCCTTCCGTTGCTATCGGCAGAACCGGGAAAATGCCGGCGCCGATTTGAGCAGTCGGCTGCCGCCACACCTCAATCCCTCTCAGGAGATGCTGGATATGCTGATACGCGCCACACCCGAAAGAGAAATGGGCGTCAGAGAGGAGGTACCAGTTTAGTTAGTACTATTGTTAGTTGTTAGTACTATTTGCATTTGGTCGTTTTGATAGTGTCATTGCGGCCATCACGCTACGCTCAGGGTAAACTCCGCGAAGCAATCCGTCCACCGTGCCCGGATTTTGCGGATTGCTTCGCGGTCGCCCACAATGACATTTATCAACCAAAACCGTTTGGTTCGAGGAGTTGACCTGTGCTAGATGATTCGGTAGAATCTGCTAAAGAATATACAAATATTGGGGGTAGGTATCCTGTAAAATGTTACTCACCGGATTTGACCCATGATATTATGTTTCTCCGTTGCGAAAACAGCCGGGCTGATGCGAGCCAAATTTTGAGGTGACTAAAGTAAGCAGAGAAAGAATGCATAGAAGCATGGCACTGTCATGCTGTTGTTGACAGTACCATGCTTTTACTTCATAATAGCCCTTTCAAATATTCATATGTCGCTGGGGATGTTGATGTGAGCATCTGGGCCTTAATACCACTTATTAGCTGTTTGACCTACATTGCCTTGTGCGCTGTCGCCGTACAGTCCATAGAAAAGCAAACAAATAGACACGCGAACAGGGTGTTTGTTTATTTTCTTGCTGTGTCCGCAACATGGAGCTTCACATCTTTCATGCTTCACCTGAACGCCAACCCGGATGTCGCCCTCTTCTGGAATGAAGCGCTCACGGTGGCACTGGTGTGGACACTCATTGCTTACTACCATTTCGTCCTGATATATACCAGCAGAAGAAGCAATTTGTGGCTATATACCGGCTACGGCATGCTCACTGTTCTGGCGATCCTTTCCTTTACGGGTCACATTGTCCAGTATTCCTACGTCGTTGACGGAGTCCTGTATCACAGCCTGGGCATCTCTTTATACTTTATTGGTGCCTTATCCGCCGCTTTTGTTGCGGCGGTGCTGCATCTCCTGGTAAAGAAATACCGCTACTCTAACGACCCCGTTGACCGTAACCGGACAATGTACCTTCTGGTCGGCTGGAGCATCCTGGTAATTCTTACCTACACCAACCTGATTCCCCCGATGGCCAGCCTGCCCTTTGACCACCTGGGAAACCTTGCCAATGCCCTGATCATCTCCTATGTCATTTCCCATTTCCAGTTGCTCAATATCAAATTTGTCATCCGCAGAGGTCTCACATATTTAATCCTCATCTCCGCCGTTGTCACCATATACATGAGTACCATCTTCCTCGGTTACAATCTTATGGCGACACAGCCGGCAATCAGCATCGTCAGCCTGGCGACAATAATTGCCCTCCTCCTGGCACTGACGGCCAGCCCCCTGGAACACATCATCCAGGAAGGCATCGACCGCATGTTCTACCGGGAGACCTATGACTACCGACAGACAATATTTAGCTTCAGGAAAAATATGGGGAATATTCTCGACCTGGAAGAGCTGGCAAATGAGATTTTGCCTGCCATCACCAAGGCACTTCACATCAACCATGCCAAGCTGCTGTTTCAGGATAATGGCGTCGGTAACTTCATCACCAAATTCAATTATCCCCAAACCCTGGACGACGAGAACGGAGACCTGGAATTTAAGATCGATAATCCGATTATCAACTGGCTGGAAAAGGACAATGCCCCACTGAGCATGGAGCAGCTTAACGCCATCCCGGAATTAAAAGGACTGTGGCAATCAGAAAAGGCTCTTCTGGCCAAAACTGAAATCGGATTGCTATGCCCCATCGCCAGCCATG
>JBDRFO010000180.1:0-8475 GCA_043818655.1 Chloroflexota bacterium | reverse complement strand
CATGCGTAAAACATGGTGGAAGCTCCAGAACGTATCCGGATACTGCGGGTAAACAAGGAGTATTTTCATGATATCTCTCCATGGTGATGCGCGATAGGCAACTGGCTCATTATAGCAGCTATTATGCACTGCGTAAATACATAGTGGTGGGAGGTGATAGTGTTATCTTACTTGAAAGGTTCTATGAAGAAGGCGGCTTCCTTCAGCCGGCGGCTGGTGCCGTTTCATGGTTGTCGCGGCTCGCAAGCCCGATCAGCACCTCACGTGCTGCCCTTGCTGCCCTGCCGCGGTGGCTGATGCGGTTCTTTGCTGTCATGGGTAGCTCAGCCATGGTCCGGTCAAGCTCCGGGAAGTAAAAGAGCGGGTCATAGCCAAAACCCTTCTCTCCTTTTGGGGCAAAGGCAATAACACCGGGGCACTTACCGGAGCAAAAGGTAACGCTGCCGTCCGGTGTGGCGATGGCAATAACACAGCGAAAACAGGCGGTGCGCTTCTCCCACGGCACATCCCCAAGGCGGGAGAGCAGGTAACTGACCCTTTCTTCGTCGGTGGCATGTTCCCCGGCGTAGCGCGCCGAAAGATGTCCCGGCGCACCGCCCAGGGCGTCAACCTCAAGCCCGGAATCATCAGCCAGGGTGATGAGATGACTCAGGCCTGACAGCGTGACCGCCTTGAGGCGAGCATTCTCCTCCAGGCTGCTCCCGGTTTCCTGCACCTCTGTGGTGATACCGACTTCCGCCGGGGTCACCAGCTGGAAGGAAATACCCTGAAGCAGGCTTCGGTACTCTATGACCTTGCCCGGATTACCCGTTGCCAGAAGAAGCTGAAGCATAAACATTCACAAATCTATTCAGTCGGGGTTGGTAAGAGATATTAATCCAGCCTGATTTTATGTGGAAACAACCAGAACTGAGGTAAATCTCATCCGCTCTTTGCCCGCTTTCGCCAGAACTGTCGAGATGCAACCCTGCAGGTGACATCCCCCTCCCTTTCATTCAGGGGAGGGGGATAAACAATATCTTCAAGAGACAGCGGCGATGCCGCCCTGTCTGCCAGTTTGCGAGGAGCTAGTCTTCCGTGATGTCAACAAAGCGGTCGGCCAGCTTCGCCATTACCTCAGGCATGGTAGTGTATTCCATTTCCTCAAGCGGCAGGCGGTGTGGTTCAAAGGGGCCATGAGCGCGCAGGTAGTCAGTTACCATCAGAGCCTGCTCACGGGCATGGTCAAAGGACTTATCGGCCAGCATGTCCCTTGGCCCGACAAGCATGCCGTCGGCGAGCTGGAAGCCCATACCGATAACCCTAGGCGGTCCATCAAAGCGGGTGGGGGTGCTGTCGGCGAGGGAAACAGGCATCAGTGGCCCGTGATGGGAACCACGCATCCATCCTTCAACCGTGAATGCCGTGGCGAAAGGCTCCAGTACCTCCCCGACTGCCGGGAAGTTGCCCTGGCAGCGGACGATGCAGACCGGGTCATCCTTGCCCACGTAGCGGCCGGCAATAAGAGCCAGCTTCTGGGTGGAAGACGCCGCGGCAATCTCGCCGTTTGTCCGGCTGAAGACATTCTTGATCATATAGTGAGCGGGCGAGCCGACAAACACGAGCAGATCGTACATCTCTTCAGGGGTGTTAAAATTAATCTTCTTACCGCCCTTGACATCGTGCACCTCAAAGGTAAAGCCCTGATGCATGCTGCTGGCAATCACGAGACCGATGGTGTTAAACGGGTCAGCGAAGATACGGTAGAGGGGTATGTTCCATGCCCCTGAGGAGGTCTTATCCGCCATGTAGATAATCACCGGCTCCGATTTCCGCTCTTCAAACTCCATCTCGGCAACACCGGGCCCCATGCCCCGCACGTTACCGGAAAAGGCATCCGCCAAAAGGTCCTGACCGGCACCGTAGAGCTTCAGCTTCTTGGCTACCTCGGTGCAGTCAACAAAAGTGTCCCAGGCCAGCTTGTGTATCTTCTCGCTGTTCACGCCAAGCTGATGGGTCATCACAAGCTGCGCGTCGTCACCGCACTTGGTGACATGGTAGTCGATGAGAAGACCTGCCTTCTTTGCCTTTGCCATGCACTCACCGGCCTTGGCAAGAATGTCCGGATGTGATTCCGAGTGTCCGACATAGCCACCGATGTCCGCCTTGATTACGCTAAGGGTAACCTTCATTATGATTCCTCCTTTGGTTGTATTTAATATTCAATTCCCGGCCGCGCCGAAATGCCCTTAGTGAAGGGGTGCTTGATGCTTCGACATTCCGTTACCAGGTCCGCTAATTCAATGAGCCGCGTGTCAGCGTAGCGGCCGGTAAGGATAATCTCGACATTCCCGGGCTTATCTTTGATGAGCTTCACCACCTCATCCATACCGATGAGTTTCCAGTGAGCCGCCAGGACGACTTCATCCAGAACAACAAGATCATATTCACCACCCAGCACCACCTCGCGTGATGCCTTAAGAGCCAGCTCCGCCTGCTCGTAGTCATCCGGCTGAATATTTGATGGGTCCATGAAATGGGGGCTGCCAAAACCCTGCAGGGTGACATTGGGCAAATGGGAAAAAAAATTACGTTCCCCATAATCATAATCACCCTTCATGAAGAACACAATATGCACTTTCAGCCCATGACCTAAAGAGCGAACTACTGTCCCCAATGCGGCTGTTGTCTTCCCCTTGCCCTCGCCCGTGAAGATCTGGACAAGCCCGATTCTGTCCTGCTGTGATGAACGATGAGTGCGCAATAACGCCTCTTCCATAAATATTCTGTTAAGAAATTTGGGGTTGCCGTGTTGAAAGAATATCGCTGCAACGCCCTAAGTGTAACAATCCTGCCTGAAGAAGTCAATGGCTCGGATTGACTCCTTATTACTACATGCTGGTTGGTGTCACTCTGAGGGCAAATCCCGTAGCAATCCGTCCAGCACGAATTTTACGGATTGCTGCACTGACGCTTGCAATGACACTTGAAACCAACCAAAAACGAACGGGAGCGATTGACGGCATAGTCACATTAAAGGGCAGGTTCTATCAGCCTGACCGGCTTCTTTTCTCCCTGATGACCTCAGCCATGATGCTGACGGCAATCTCTTCCGGGGTCCGGGCACCGATGTCCAGCCCGACAGGAGAGTGTACCCTGTCCAGCTGCTCCGGTGTGACGTCCTGCTGTAAAAGGTGTGCCCTGATCTCTGCCACTTTCTTTTTGCTGCCGATCATCCCGACATAGGCGGCTTTCGTCCGGGCAGCAAAATGCAGACACAATTCATCGGATTCGTGTGTTGCCGTGAAGATAACAAGATAGCTGTTTTCACCGGCGCTGATTTTCGGGAAGCAGTTGCGGTAGTCTTCCACGAGCAATGAATCGGCATCAGGGAACCTGTTGCTGTTGTTGTAATCGGGACGGGGGTCGATTACGGTCACCCGGAAGCCGAGCATCTTTCCGAGGGCGGCGGTACTTTGCGCCACATGCCCGGCACCGAAGAGGTAGAGCACCTCCCGGGGCAAAATCGGCTCAAAGAAGATGTCCATTTCCCCGGCGGGCATCACAAACTGTAAAAGCTCAGGCTTACCTGAGTTCATGATCTCCCGTGCTTTCTGCTGCACCTCGTGCTCAACGATACCGCCGCCGACCGTCCCGGTACAGGCGCCATCCTCCCTGATTAGCATCTTGGTTCCGGGCTTTCTTGGTGTCGAGCCCCGGCAGGAAATAACCGTCGCCAGAACGGCGCGCTCCCCCTTCGGCATCAGGTTAGCCAGTTCCTGATAAATCTCCAGCATTTTGAATCCCTCCTCCCCCACTGGTGAGGGTTTCTCCTGCCGTATTCTAACCAGTCAGCACGAACGGAGTCAACACTCCATCTCCCGGCCCGGGACAAGAGTTCGGACAAAGTAAGCAGTCATCCAGAAACGCAGCCGCCTGAGATCAAACAGCCTCCATACCCGGCTTCGAGGGAAACACGGTTCCCGGATTATTTGTCTTCATCCCTTGACGCATGCATCACCGGGCTGGTTGTGAAGGTGAGGCGGGAAGAAACCTGCATGCACGATTTGGATTAACTCTTTTGCCTGGCGGACGGAGAGAGGAGAAGGCGAAAATTATCCTCAAGTTCCGAAATTTCTACCGTGTATCCCTGGCTTTTGGCAATCCGGGCGACGTTCTCTCTGGCGACCGCGCTGTCCACGAGCACCACGATCTCCACATCTTTGTTTGCATCAATGGCTTTTTTCGTCTTGACGACCGGAATCGGGCAGGAATAACCACGTGCATCTACCTCAATCATTTGTTTTCTCCTTTATTTCTCAGGGGCACTGCCCCAGACAGCGAGATTTTTCCGGAAGACATCGGGGAAGCGGTCAACGATTTCCCTGACAGTGGTTGCCGGGGTCGGCTGAGCCATCTCACCCGCGGCGCGGTTGGTCCTGACGGCAATAACGGCGGCATCCACCGGCTTGTAGCCGGCGTAAACCAGTGCGGAGACCATACCGGTGATGGTATCCCCGGTGCCCCCGATGGGTTCTAAGGACGGAATATCCGGTTCTCTGATGGCATGAAGGATTTTCCCCTCCATGGCGATGTAGTCGATTGCCCCTTTCACAATCAGGAGACGGGCGGCATCACCGTTCCTGCAGGCGGTTTCAATCTGTGACGGTATCCTGCTGGCATCAGCGGCGAAGAGGTGTCTTGAGATGTAGGCGGGGTGGGTTGCCTCCGGGTCAGCCAGGAATGCGATTTCGGAGGGATCGGGGGTGAAGATGTCAAACATGGGGGCAAGTTTGGCGGCCTTGGCGGCATACATGGCCCCGGCATCGGCAATCAGGAAAGGCTTTCTGCCATTCCGGGCAACCGTCTGGCAGAGCCGTTTCATCAGGGTCATGATGGGCAGGCAGTAGTGAAGGGAGAGCACCTCCGGTTGCAGTGCTGTTATATTATCGGTGAGATAAGCAAACATCTCTCTGGTGCCCCTGCCGTCACCGATATCGCCTGCCACCAGCACGTGAGGCGGCGGCAGCTTGAGGTAGTCGGTCACGGTAAGGGCAGCGGTAATCATGGCACTGGTGCCCTGGGTGCAGGGGAAATATTGTTCGCCGGCAAGGAGGTTGTTCCCGTCCCGTTTCACCGGGGCGAAGGTGAGGGGGAAATCCTGGTAGGGCAGTGTTCCCGCAATGAGTATCATGATGTTCCCAAGCTATCCGGAAACTGTTCTTCTGAATGTGAGCAGATAATGTGCTCTATATCAGGATACTGAGTTTCTGAATGACTTTTAAGCAAACATACGAATATTTTGGGCCAGGTATCCTGTAAATTGCCTCTCATCGCCTTGACCCACTATTTATATTTATCTGCTTAGTCTCCTTCCTGCCAGAGTCTCTGTCCTTCGAGGAGGGCGGCATCAAGCATCATGGCGCACAGGGTAAAGCCCAGGTCTCTGGGTCTCGGCGCTTCCATCAGGTGTTTGCCCACGAGCTGGATGTTGAGGTAAGGGACATCAGGGCAGCCGCCGCCGGAGACATTGACGATTGTGCCGGTTGTCTTATCGTAGGCAAGTTTCATGTTGCCGGCCCTGACCATCATCCACCGGTCATAGTCGGTGAGCCTGACGATATTGAGCAGCTCGGTCGTGCCCTTTTTGAGGGGGGCAACCTTGACGTAAGGGGTATCCTCGCTGGCAAGCAGCCGCTCGATACCGGGTTGTTCCACCAGGTTAATCTCGATGGCAAGGTCACAGCCCATGCGCAACTCAGGTGGTGGGGCAACCAGCTTCATGCCATAGCTACCTTTTCTGATGGCTTTTTCGGCAGCGATGGCATGGGTGACATCCTGAAAAAGCACGATACCGCCGCCATCAAATGAATTTTTGGCATTTTGCTTGTTCTTCGTGAAAACCATGGTCATCATCTCCTTTACATAACCGTTTGTGATAGTTTTGTCCTCATCAGGAAGCCGATGGAGATACAGAAAACCCACCCGGCAATAACTGCTGCCGGGCCAAGGGCGCTAACTCCTTCCGGACTTGAAACAACAAGAAAGTTGGATGCCAGCGCTGCCCCGGCAAAAAAACCCAGCACTACCGCCCCCGCGTCGGTATCCCCCTCACCGGAGAGGATGAGATTGCGCAAGGGACAGCCGCCAACCTCGGCGGCACCGACACCGACCAGTCCCATACCCATGAAATTCCAGAGATAATCGCTGTGAGCCAGCGGTTGATTGAGAAAACCCCAGTGGTAGATACCCCCGAAATTATGGACGACATAGTTGGTCACAAGGGCGGCAATAAAGAAAGCAGCAATCCCACTGAACAGGTAGAAGTCTCGTGCCAGGAACAGGTCGCGCCAGGCACCCATAAAGCAAAGCCTTGTCCTCTGCACCATGACACCTGTCACCAGTCCCAGGGCCAGTGAGATTGCGAATGGTGCATGTAGCGCCCCGGGCCCGCTATCGCTGTACGAGATAAAATCCGGCTTGATCACTGCGAAGATGAGCAAGCCTCCCATGATAATGGGCATCACAGCACCGACCGCAGGGTGCATACCTGTTGATCGCCCCAGGTTGAAGCCGTGCCTGAGAAAATAGACGCCGACCCTGATACCAAAGACAATACCCGCAAGACCGATGATGGCGTTCAGGTCACCACCGGCAATGCGGAGCAATGTCCTGACAGGACAGCCCAGAAAGACCAGGGCGCCGACCATGATGAAAAAGCCGATGGTAAAGCGGATCAGGGGCGTCGCTCCACCCCTGGGCTTCCACTCACGGAAAACCAGGGCAGAGACAGCTGCCCCAAGCGTAAACCCGATGATTTCAGGTCTGATATAAGCCATCACGGGAAGCCGGTGTAAACCCAGCGCGCCGGCAGTGTCCGTGACAAAACCGGCAACGCAGAGCCCCATGTTCGGTGGGTTGCCCCAGTTGGCGGCTAAAGCACCCAGAGACCCGAAAATGAGCCCGAAAATGATGATCCTTGTTTTTGGTGTGAAGATATGATTCATATATTTACCTTCATTCCGGGAGAACCCCTGTCCCGGGCGTGCGGCTTTTACTGTTATTCTGACTCACGGGCTATGTGTCAGGCTCAAGATCGTGAGGAATCCTGTGAGGGATATTGCAAAAAAGACCGGTACATACCGTGCTTTCGGTATCGGATAACTGGTATAACCATGCAAAGCATCAACAAATGTATAATCAAATTAGATACCAGAATTACGCAGAAGTGATGCTATCCATAAAACCGGATAATTCGGGTATCTCAAATAGCTAGTCTTACCGGAATCACTTCGCCCTGATATTTGTGACCCTGATTTCCTCCCTTGTGTTGCCTGCATGTCTCAGACAGGATTTGTCAAAGCAAAAATATCCGCCGGGTAAATAAAAAGGGTAACTGCCAGCGAACTGGCTTGACCTGACGGAGTATGGAGTGGTATGGACGTACTTAATTAATACTATAGATGGCTTTTATCCGGTGAGGGTATACGTATGAGTACGTATATCTCAGGAGGAAAACCCCTTAATTTGACATGAACCCTGAATCTTGGAGAAAAGATGGGAAGATGAGGCTTAGCCCATTTTAGAAGTCATCCGGGAACTGGGTATCGTGAGGAATGCACACATCGTGCCCGGGTGCGAAAATATCTTTTCCCAGATAGCCTTTCATATCGGTTTGGAATCTGCCCGGTCTGATGCTGCCGTGTTGTCGGATGAGCCTCAGATGGCTTCATCTTTGAGCACTGCCATTACTTCGGCATCATCCCGGAACGCATCATTCAAACCCGATAGCCCCGGCACTGTGGACAGGTAGCCCATGCCACCGGTCAGTATTTCGTAAATGGTCATCGGCATGGATGAGATTAAAGGGGCATCAAGAGGCCGGTAGTAGAAGGAGAGATCAGACATCTTGAGCCGCTCCGGCATGATGCGGTATATCTTCGGGACACGGGGGTAATAGGGGCTGCACCAGCGTGCCGGGGTTGTTACGGAAAAGGCGGCACAGACATAGGGGCGGACGGGATAGATGGAACATATGCCTTCACGCAGGAAAGGACAGATTGTCTCTTCGCTACGGTCAACCCCCGGCTCATCAATGTCCATCTGGAGACCCTCCCCATAAATAAGAAACGATGCCTCATCCCAGATTTGCTGGCAGATATTGAACAGATCACCCTTCCGCCTCATATTTTCCCGCCAGATAGGGTAGTTCATCAGGAAATGGGAGAGGAGGTTGTCGTTCTGGTAGAGGTGGTAGACAATGGCTTCACATTCCTGCAGCGCCGCCTCAACATATAACGAGCAGCAGGCGGAGCAACCCTGATGGCAGGTAATCGTCTCACTGCTCCCGGTGGCTTCTTTGATTTGCTCCCTTCTTATTTCGGCAAAGTCTTCCTGCTTTTGCCTGATGTAAGCGGCGCAAAAGTTCTCCCTCAGGCGACCGATCCTGCCCTGGTAGGCAACCTTCCGGTTTATTTCGATATTTTTATCGTACAA
>JBDRFO010000179.1:0-2538 GCA_043818655.1 Chloroflexota bacterium | reverse complement strand
GCTAAAGCGCTGGTTTTAGTACCATAATTTTAGTATTGCCGGGAAGCTCTCCTGCTTTGAATTCCACTTCGCTGCCGTCCAAGCGGCTTACGTTGTCCTTTCCCTGGAGAAATTCTTCCACTCCAGCAATGGGGAATGTGCACCTTTCATTCTTGAAGTGCATGGGAATAATCACTCCGGGCTTAATCTGGCTGCAGACCTGGCTGGCAGCTCCGGCATCAATAGTGTAGAACCCTCCTACCGGCATAAGAAGAATGTCCACTTTACCTAATTCTGCAACTTCCTTATCATTGAGCACATGCCCGAGGTCTCCCAGGTGGCAGATATTTACCCCGTCTATATCGAAACAGAAAATAGTATTTTTGCCCCTTTCCTTTCCCTGGGCATCATCGTGATAGACCGGGATTCCCTTAAACTTTATACTTTTAGTCTCGGTTGTTCCTTTAACCACCTCAGGGTTTCCCTGAACAGCGGCAACATTGTTGTGGTCGCCATGCTCGTGGCTTACCGTAACAATATCTGCCGACTCTTTAATCTCACCATAGCGTAAATCGCCTCCGGGTATGTAGGGGTCCGTGATTATCCTCGTGCCTGATTCCGAGGTAATCAGGAAGGATGCATGTCCGAGCCATGTAACTTTCATAAGGGCATCTCCTTATTATTTAACTTTGCGCAAGTGAAATTGCAGTATTCACCAGAGTTCGTACCGGCACACCGGTGGCTCCCTTGAGCAGATAGCCTTTTTCCTTATCGCTGTAACTGGGACCGGCAATATCCAGATGCACCCAGGGGGTATCACCGGCAAACTCTGCCAGGAACTTGGCAGCGGTTATCGCCCCACCATACCTGTTTCCGATATTCTTGATATCCGCCACATCACTCTTGAGATGCTCCCTGTATTCGTCGCAGAGGGGCATCTGCCAGGTGAATTCCCCGGCTTCCTTGCTGGCGGCAATTACCCTGTTCATCAGCTCCTGATTATTGGTAAAGGCGCCGGTGCATGTCTTACCCAGTGCCACGACACAGGCTCCGGTTAGAGTGGCTATATCCACTATTTGCCCGGCTCCGAGCTTGTTGGCGTAGCACAGGGCGTCGGACAGGATAAGCCTTCCTTCGGCATCGGTGTTTAGCACCTCTATTGTCTTTCCGTTCATGGCGGTTACTATATCACCCGGTTTAAGGGCGCTGCCACCGGGCAGGTTCTCGGTGGCGGGAATAATAGCCGTCACATTGAGCTGAGGCTTTAGCTGCGCTATGGCAGTTAATGCCGCCATGACCGAAGCGCCGCCTGCCATATCACTCTTCATTTCCGCCATGCCCTCCGACGGCTTGATAGAGATGCCGCCGGAATCAAAGGTGATGCCTTTGCCTACCAGTGCCAGGTCGATCCCATCTGATTTCTTCCCCTTATATTGCAGGATGATGAATTTTGGTGGTTGATGGCTTCCCTGGGCTACTCCGAGCAGTGCTCCCATGCCCATTTCCGCCATCTTGTCTTTTTCCAGGATAGTGATTTCAAGTTTATATTTCTTTGCCAGATCTCTGGCTTTTTCCGCCATGGAAGTGGGCGTCATGTTGTTGGCGGGCTCATTAACCATATCACGGGCCAGGTTGGCGGCTTCGGCAAGAATCCTGCCGGTTGTGATTGACTGTTCGGTAGACGGTTTTACTTCAGGGCTGCATGTTATTAAAAGCTGCTCGATTTCACCAAAGTCATCATCCTTTTTGGTGATATATTTGCGGAAGGTATAGAGACCGAGTACGGCGCCTTCGGTCACTGCCTGAGCAGCTTCTTCAGTGCTTATGTTGTTTATTCCGGCACCCTGGGGCACCGTGGCAATGGTCTTTACACCCCTGGCGCGCAGCCAGCGGCAGGTCTCCGCCACGGCTCCGCGAATCTTGTTGGAGTTTAACTCCTGCTGCTTGCCCAAACCGGTCACTACTACTCTGGGTGCCGGCAATTTCCCCAGACTGTGTATAAGGGTAATCTCATTGAGCTTGCCCTTGATATCGCCCTGCACAGCAAGCTGACCGATAGCGCCGCCGAGCGCCTTGTCTATTGCGGCTATATCGCCGTCAAGGCTTCCCTGTCCTTCAAAATAGTTCACTATTATGGCATCGACCTTAATATCGGCAATGTCATCGGTTACGGTCTTTATCTCCATGTACAAATCTCCTTTCACTTCTTTACTTCTCTCACAATCTTATCCAGAACCGGTGTAATATCCCCAGACGTATCAACGGTATAATGTTTGCGTCTGATTCCCTGCGCCATTGGCTTCATCATCTGGTAAACAGACCAGTCAGCATCGGAGCTATTTCCCCTGATTCTTGACTTGAGGCGTTTGTGTACAACATCGGGCGGCGCCTCAACGGAAACCAGTATGAGCCTGGCGTTCAATTGGTCGGCAATGTTGTACAGGCGCTCGCGGTATGGCTCGGAGAGATTGGTGGCATCCAGAATAACCGGGACACCCTTTTTGAGCAGCCCTTCAATTAGTTGATGAATAGCCCGGAAAAGGCGCGAGCTTTCCTGGG
>JBDRFO010000178.1:0-2010 GCA_043818655.1 Chloroflexota bacterium | reverse complement strand
TTGGACTTATTCCCTGCCATGGCAAGGGCATCTTTTGGCGGTCCGATGAATATGATGTTGTTATCAGCACAGGCCCCTGCGAAAGAATCGCTTTCGGACAAAAACCCGTAACCGGGATGGATGGCCTCAGCGCCAGTACTTTTGGCCGCCCGGATAATATTGTCCTTGTTTAGGTAGCTTTTCCGGCTGAGAGGGGGACCGATATTGACTGCCTCATCAGCAGATTTAACGTGAAGTGATTCCTCATCCGCATCGGAAAAAACCGCAACAGTCCCGATGTTCATTTCTTTACAGGCACGGATAATTCTCACGGCGATTTCGCCTCGATTGGCAATCAGAATTTTTTTAAACATGCAATAATGCTTACCCTTCTTGTATACTGAAAATCGGTATCTTCTGGATCTTCACATGAATCAGTTCCGGCTTCACCGGATGACCGAAGCGATTCTGTTGTAGGGTTTGCGAACGGATGGTCCAGAAGCAGGCTTTATCCAATTTTAATCTCGATCAGCTCCTGGTTTTTCATGACGAGATCCTCATCTCCCGCAAGGATTCGCTTTACGGTCCCGGCCTGATCGGCTCTCAGTTCAGTAAAAATCTTCATCGACTCAATTACGCATACCACGTCTGAGGTGTTTACCTTATGTCCGACCTCCACACAGGGACTTGCTTCAGGACTGGGAGAACGGTAGAAGGTGCCCATCAAGGGTGAGGTAATCATATAAGTTTTTGCATCCAAGGGGGTATTTCCTTTCTACAGTTTACTCATGTTTTCTTACAAGTTTAGCGTTTGAAAGTTGGTTTCATTTGTTAACGAATGTTCACGCTGGTAAGTAGGGTTAACCGCGACAAATAACATCCAGAGACTACCCGTTAATGTTCGGAAACTATTTTCAATTGTCTTGTATTATATACCCTATTCCTTTAATTGATCCAATACTTCAACGAGCCTTCCCACCAAGTGGTCATGATATTTTTTACCCTTCTCTGCCGATGATTCGGTGGGGCTTCCGCCCACTGTATCGCCGGTTTTCTTGTAGATTTCGTTCAAATCCTCTCTGGTGGCAGGAACATAGCAAAGGGTGTCACGGGGATCGTGGGGGTCCAGGTGGTACAGGTGCCTGGCTTTATGGGGATTGTCTCTGGCTTTTTTGATATCTACCAGATCAGGATAGCGGTAAAGCATATGTGAGATTTCAATCTCCTCGGCATGGCCAATAGGTCCAAACCCCAATTCTTTCACAATTTCTTTTGACATGTAAGCAGGGTCGAAAATCACTACCTTTACCTTCAGCTCACGCTGGGCCCGTTCGGCGGTGATCTGCATCCAGGAGATGTTTACAATACGGTGGCCGTTAATAATCACAAATTTTCTGAAGCCGTGATCTGCCAACGATTTGATGACATCGAAAAGAACCTCTATAAGCACCTCGGCCCGAATGCTTATGGTGCCTGGCCGGACCAGGTGGTGTGGGCTCCATCCGAACCACAATGGCGGCGAAGTAAGCACTCCAGCCCTGGCACTCGCTTCTTCTGCCAGTGTGGCAGCAACATAGGTGTCTGTACCCAATGGGGCAAAGGAGCCATGCTGCTCGGTGCTGCCCACCGGTATTATGATGCGATCGTCCGATTTGAGGTAGTCCCCCACATCCTGCGATGATTTTTCCTGAAGCCACATGCTTGACACTGGGATATCCTCCTATTTACCGATCATAAGCCGGGGCAATAACAGGGCAATCTCCGGAAACACGGTCAAGATGGCCGTGGTAAGCAACATTAGGAAGAAGAAGGGGAGTGCGTATCTGGCTATATTCATTATTGGTTCTCCGGTAAGGCCCTGTATTACGAACAGGTTAAAACCAACGGGCGGTGTGATCTGGCTCACCTCCACCATCAATATGAGGTAAATGCCGAACCAGATGGGATCAAAGCCGGCTTGAGTGACCATTGGCAGCGCAATGGGCAGGGTCATAACCACGATGGAAAATCCATCAAGCAGGCAGCCCAGTA
>JBDRFO010000177.1:0-11690 GCA_043818655.1 Chloroflexota bacterium | reverse complement strand
GGACACCACTGTGGAAGAGTTGATTACCACCGGCACCCGTATCGCCACCCTGAGGCACGCCTTTAACCTCCGGGAAGGCATCAACCCACTTCAATACAAACTGCCCGGGCTGCCCTTTGGTGAACCGAAGCTCACAGCTGGTCCTTTGGCTGGTGTCACCGTTGACAAGGATACCATGATCAGAGAATACCTTACCATTATGGACTGGGATCAGAAAACAACCATGCCGAGCCAGAAAGTGTTATCTGCCCTTGGCCTCAATGACGTCACAGAGGCACTTTACAAGTAATTTAACCTGTCAATGAGGCAATTGAGTTGGCGGGCGCTTAGCGTCCGCCAACTTTGCTTTTGCTGCCAAGGGGAATCCACACTGCGTCTTCGATGATAATAAGCACATTCGGTGGTGACCATGACCACAAAAAGAAAGATGATGCCAGCCTCATTGCCCAGTT
The DNA here is from genome assembly GCA_043818655.1 of Chloroflexota bacterium. Taxonomy (GTDB): domain Bacteria; phylum Chloroflexota; class Dehalococcoidia; order Dehalococcoidales; family JAZDNC01; genus JBDRFO01. The sequence goes on along the minus strand of JBDRFO010000177.1, from coordinate 11,238 downwards.
ATACCAGCTTCCGGCGATGCGGTCAAAGACTTCGGCGGACAAACTGCTATTCCTGAGTCTTCAAGTGTCTTCAATTTTTCGCTTGAGACGAAATCTGCTAAACTATGGCAGAGTATACTATGAAGAAGACAGGACGAACGATATCAGGGGTGACGCCGGTGGCGGTAGTGGCTAAGCCCATGCCCTGCCCCGGTGAGTGTATCTATTGCCCCACCTTCAGCGAAGCGCCCCAGAGCTACACCCCGGAATCCCCGGCGGTCCTGCGGGCGCTCGTCTGTGGCTATGACGCCGGGAAACAGGTGGCGATGCGTCTCCGCATCCTCTCCGAGATGGGACACCCGGTCAACAAGGTCGAGCTTATCATCCTCGGCGGCACATTTCTTGCCTATCCCACGGATTACCAGTATCAATTCATCAAGGACTGCTTTGATGCCCTGAACGGAAAAGAATCCGGTAATCTGGAAGAGGCAAAGCACACCAACGAAACAGCCGAAAGACGCTGCGTCGGACTGTGCATTGAGACAAGACCGGACTGGTGCGGTGAGGCTGAGATTAAGCGTCTTCTTGATTTCGGCACGACGCGGGTGGAACTTGGCGTGCAGATGATTGATGATGAAATCTACCGCCTGGTAAAAAGAGGGCATACCGTGGCAGACGTGGTGAAAGCCACCCGTCTTCTGAAAGAACACGGCTTAAAGGTGCATTACCACTGGATGCCGGGTCTTCCGGGCGCAACGCCGGAGCATGATTTGGAGCTATCAAAAAGGCTCTTTTCCGATGACCGCTTCCGTCCCGACGGGCTGAAGCTCTATCCTACGATGGTCATCGCCGGCACGACGCTGGAGAGGTGGCAGCAGGAGGGACGATACCATCCGTATGATGATGCCACCATGATTGAGGTGACATGCAATATCAAGGAAGCGGTTCCCCGCTATGTCCGTATCTCGCGGGTGCTCCGGGATATACCGTCAAAATTTATTGTCGGGGGACTCAAGGACTCGCTCCGGGATATTGTCAGGGTGCGGATGAAGGAAAAGGGGACTGCCTGCCAGTGTATCCGCTGCCGTGAGTACGGGCACAGATTGCAGGATAAATGGCAGGTCTCTGAGCCAAAACTGGTGCGGATGGACTACGAGGCATCGGGGGGTAAAGAGGTCTTTCTCTCCTTTGAGGATGAAAACGGGACACTCTTCGGGCTTCTGCGTCTCAGGATACAGTCCCATCCGGTTTACGGCATCGAGACGGTATCCGGCGGGAACATGGCGCTGGTGAGAGAGCTTCATATCTATGGCCCTGAGGTGCCCATCAAGGGGAAGAAGGTGGAAGCGGCACAGCACAAGGGACTGGGGAAAGCCCTGCTCCGGGAGGCGGAGCGGATTGCCCGCGATGAGTTTCACGCACCCCTGATGGCAATTTTGAGCGGTGTTGGCGCTAGGGAGTATTACCGTACCGAGTTCGGGTATCACCTTGATGGCGACTATATGGTCAGGGGTCTTGCACGTCCGCTGCCCTCAGCAACCGGACGAGATAGCCGAACAGACTCAGGGTGCGAATAATCCCGTCTTTTATATCTTCCTCACCCGATGCGTAAAAGAGATGGCTGCGGCACCGGCAATCACTGCTGCCGAAGCCGGCAACAGACGCAAACCCTAATGACAGGGTGCGGGCAATGGCGCACTCCGTCCTCATGTTGCTCGCTGAGATAATGACATATTCCACGGATGCCTGTTCTAAGAGGTAATCAATATGCCAGTGCGCTTTCTTGTCTTTCCGGAGATGCCGGCGCAGCCTTGAACCAAAACCGCCCATCGCCGAGCCGACATAGGCGTAGAAGCCGGCACGGAACTCGATGGTACCCAGAGCGCCAACCCTGATTTTCTGCGCCTCAGCAAGCCTGATGAGAAGAAGATAGCTCCCCTTTGTGGATAACAAGCACCGCACCAGCTTTGACGGTACTCCCATGAAGGGTTTAACGCTCCCTTTCAATTTCCTTAAGACGCGCATCGGAGATGCCGAAGTGATGGGCAATCTCATGCTTCAAGACACGCTCAATCTCGCCAGGAATTTGCCTCTCATCCCGACATATCCCCTCAACTGCCTGCTGGAAGATCGTAATCTTATCCGGCAGCACCATAGCGTAGCCAGTACCGCGCCGGGGCAACGGCACCCCCTCATATAAACCAAGGAGAGTCATTCCCGGTGACATGCCCAATCTGGTGAGCTGGCTCTTACTGGGCCTATCGCCCACCACCACCACAATATTGTCCAGCCTGCGATGAAACTCTTCCGGCAGGTTATCCAGTGCCGTCGCGACCAGCGTCTTAAATCTTTCCCTGTCCATGTTCCTGATTATGAAGATAGTCTATCGCCCAGTTCACGGCATCCTCACCCTCAAGGTCAAGGGGGTAATCCGGCTCGATCCCTTCACCTTCAATCAGGTGCCCCTGCGGGGTAAGCCAGCGCGCCGTCGTAATATACATCCCGGAGCCGTCTTTGAAGTGGCGCAGGATGTTGACACTGCCCTTGCCGAAGGTCTGCGTGCCGGCGACAACCGCCCGTTTGTAATCCTGAAACGCCCCCGCCAGCACCTCACTACCGCTGGCGCTGTATTTGTTCACCAGAATGACCACAGGAAGGTCGGTGGTGACATCAGCATCTCCTGCCTTTGAGGTGCTGTGGTTCCCCTTATTATCAACAACGTCAGCAACGACATCGCCTTTCTTCAGGAAGTGACCGGCGACATCAAGCACCGTCTGCAAAAACCCACCCGGATTGTCGCGCAGGTCAAGGATAATCCCGGCCGCCGCCGCCCTGTCAAGACCTGCCAGCACCGGGATAAGCTCGGCATCGGTCGTCTCCGAGAAATGGACAATATTAATATAAGCAATATCTTCCTTCATTTCATAACGGATGCTGGGTACCTCTATTTTCTGCCTGACGACACTGATTTCCTGCGAATCAGTCTCGCCCTCATGCTGAACAAGCAGCCTCACTGTCGTCCCTCTGGGACCACGAACATAGATCACCGCTTCCGTCAGGCTCATGTCTTCCGTGGAGCGGCCGTCAATCTCAAGAATGATATCGCCAGCCTTAATACCAGCCCTCTCTGCCGGCGAATCGGGCATTGGTGCGATAATCCTGATTATTTTCTCCTCGGCGCCAACCGTCGCCCCGATGCCTTCAAAGCTCCCCTGCATGCTGCTCAGGTTAAGCTCATAGGTTTCCGGATCAAGATATGCCGTGTAAGGGTCATCAAGCGCTGCTACCATCGCTTCAATCGCCGCCCCACTCAGCTTGCTGACATCGATCCTGCTCTGGTCAACATATTCATCCATGATGACGTTCCACGCCTGTTCGATGGTTTCCAACCCTGCCTGCGGAGCGGGAGAGCTTTGCCGGGGCGAGATTACCGGGGTCAGGACAGAGCAGGCATTCACGCTGAATGCCGCACCGGATGCCAGCAAAAGCGCGAGAACAAATTTTAATTTCCGTGACATATCACTCACCTTTATCTCAGGTCAGGGGTCGCCTGTCTATCCAGCCGGTTCAGAGCGTGCACCGTGAGATTGTTAAATCCCCTCTGTCGCTGGCATCAGGGGAATAAATTGCAGGCTATCCATATTTCCCCGAATCCGGGCATGTAACGTGCTCTATCTCAGTATGTTACACTTCTGGACGATTCCCATGCTGTAGCGGGAGCCAAGTAAACCTGTAAGCCGAGTTCTGTACTCCGTATGAGCGGAGCGGTGACCATCCATCTAGTTCTTCCATTACTGGAAGAATCAAGCGACCAACCCGGGAACAGGCCGGGCGCCCTTATGTTCCTCTATTTGGTCTTGCTCCGGATGGGGTTTTCCCGGCCGACCGGTCACCCGGCCGCCGGTGAGCTCTTACCTCACCATTTCACCCTTACCCGGAATGACTCCGGGCGGTATGTTTCTGTGGCACTTTCCGTAGGGTCACCCCTCCTGGGCGTTACCCAGCATCCTGCCCGGTGGAGCTCGGACTTTCCTCTGAGGCGTAATAACACCCCAGCGGTCACCCGGTTTACTTGACTCAACCTACTTTAATCTATATGCGACCGTTAGTCAAACATAAAACAGCTGTCATCACATGAAAGAGCGATACCCGCTTCATCCTTTTTCCCATACTTACAGAAGGGGAGACGACCAGTGATGAATGAACAGAACTATGCTCCCTTCACGATGGAACCCGCCATCAGGGAGAACCAGCATCGCGGAAGGACTGATTGGCAAGCCCATCCGCCAGGGTATTCTGATCCCTCATGACATGAGTGACGGTAAAACCCTGCAGCCGGGCGGCAAGCTCCTTCACCCGCAGATAAAGCGGTTTCAGGGACTCATTTTTGACCCGGTAGCGACCGTTGAGCTGCCTTACCACCAGTTCTGAGTCTGCGTACAGGCTGACCCGGCGGGCACCCAGTCTTAGAGCCTCCTCCAGGGCAGCAATAACAGCCTGATACTCCGCCTGGTTATTAGTCGCAATACCAATGTACCGGGAGAGCCGGGAAAGAATCTCGCCCTTTTCATCAGCGATGACCACACCGCAGGCAGCTCTGCCCGGGTTGCCGCGCGAGGCACCATCAGTATGGATAACCAGATTTTCTGTACTCAATCAGCAATCCTGTCCGGTCTCCGGTAAAACTTCCCACGACCTGACGGTCGGGAATTTAAAAATCGTCCAGAAACCCGGTAACCTGAAAAAGGGCACATTACCTGCCGGATTTTACGGATTGCTTCGTCGCAATCGCTCCCCGCCATGACGTTCCGGGGTCATCCGGAAATCCCGAAAGAATTTGCTCTATGATAGAACACAGCTGCAAAGATAACACATCACTGGACAGGAAAAGCGGAACAGATTTTCTGGATAAGCGGTCATCAGCGTCAGGGCATGTAAAGGAGCCGCCCGCAGCTGCTGCACCAAACAAGGTGTTTCCCCCGCGCGCGCTGTATCTCCCGGCTGGGCAGGGAGATGCGGCATCCGCTGCAGACACCCTGTTCGATCTTGGCGACCGCGTGCCCCTTCTGGCTTTTTATCAGGTAGTAGCGCCGGATGGTCTCCGTGGCAATGCCGGAGATTAACTCATCACGCTGCTTTCGGGCGCAGGAGAGTAAAGGCTCCAGGCGGGTAAGCTCTTCTTTTAATTCCACTTCCCGGCTTGCTTTCTCTTCTTTTATCTTCTTAAGCTCGCTTTTGGCGTTAGTGGCTGCCGTTCTGAGTGCTTCCACCTGCTCCATCAGATCAAGCGCCCTTGTTTCAATCTCGCTGTGCTTCCCCTTCTGGTTGTCAATATCGCTCTGCAGGTTCACCAGTTCCTTGGGATTACCGGTGCGGCCGCTGTACAAATTTTTCTCCGCGCTGGTAATCTTCTCTGTCATGTCGCTCAACTCAATCTCGGAAACACGTTGCTCCGCCCGCACCACTTTCAGCTTCTCCTGTGTCCTCTTAAGCTCGTTTTGCGCCCTGCTAATGGCATCATTATCCGCAAGCTCATCATTAATTTCAGCTGTCTCCCGTTCGAGAGACTCAACTTCTACCTCCACTGCCTGTAAATCATAAAGCTGTTTGACGACATTCATTTTGATAACCTCTATTTTATACCGTCGCTGCCCCTGATGGCAATTCTTTTCTGGTGATGCGACAAAAGCCGATGGTGATAATAGAACATGTGTGCTATTCTGGATCATAAAACACAGGAGGGACTTCCTTCCCTGATGTTCCGGCGGGACAGGGAGGTAAATTTTATGCCAGAGACAACAGGTAACAAAAGGGGCGCCCCACGGGGCAACCAGAACGCCCGCAAGCACGGCTTTTACTCCAGTGTGCTTGACGAAGCGGAGAAGGCAGACTTTGAGATGGCAACCCGCTCTCAGGGACTTGACGAAGAGATTGCCCTGCTGCGGGTCAAGATAAAATCCCTCATCACGCACGACCCGGATAACATCAAGCTGATTATGCAGGCGACAAACACGCTTGCCCGGCTGATCAGAATTAAGTACCACATCGGGAAGGATGATAAGCAGGGACTCAGGGAGGCAATCGGCAATGTTCTCAGGGATGTCGCCCTGCCACTCGGCATCGTCATCGAAAAAGCCTTCAATAAATAGGCTTTACCCCTACCAGCGAGAGGTAGCCGTTGCCGTGCTGGGCAGCGTCTTTCACGGCAGGGGGCTTACCTTCTCGGTGGAGATTGCCCGCCAGGGAGGCAAGAACGAGCTATCCGCCCAGCTTGAGCTTTTGCTGCTGACCCTCTTTATCAACGAGTCAAAAAATATCATCAAGTGCGCTCCGACCTTCAAACCCCAGGCCGTTATCTCGATGATGCGCCTGAAAGAGCGCCTTAATGATGCCGGTTTCAGCGGCATCTGGACATCCGAGCTGGGCTATATCATCCGGCTGGGGAATGCCCGGGCGGTATTTCTCTCCGCGGACGAGCAGGCAAATGTGGTCGGCAACACCGCTCATCTCCTGCTGGAGATAGACGAGTCCCAGGATGTCAGCCGGGAAAAATACACCAGGGATTTCAAACCCATGGGAGCGGTTGCCAACACGACCACGGTTCATTACGGCACCTCGTGGGATGACGCCACCCTGCTGGAGGAGATCAAGCAGGTGAATCTGGAGCTTGAGCGCAAAGACGGCATCAGGCGTCATTTCCGCTACGACTGGCAGGAGGTCGCCAGGTACAACCCTGACTATCTTGCCTATGTTGAGGGGGAAAGGGAGAGACTGGGGGAGAACCACCCGCTCTTCCGCACACAGTACCGGCTGCTGCCCGTTCACGGCGGCGGCGGTTTCCTCAGCCGTGAGCAGATGGCATCGCTCCAGGGGGAGCACCAGAGACAAAGCCACCCCGAAACAGGTCGTGTTTATGTCGCCGGGCTTGACCTTGCCGGTGAGGCGGAGATCGCCGAGGATACCCTGCTCCGGTCATTAAAGCCGCGCCAGGATTCAACCGTGCTCACCATCGGCGAGCTTGATTTTTCAAATACAAAAAAGCAGCCTGAGGTCAGAATTGTAGAGCACTACTGGTGGACCGGCAGGAAACATGCGGAGCTTTACCCGAAGCTCGTCTCGCTGCTAAAAAACATCTGGCACTGCCGCCGCGTGGTGGTTGATGCCACCGGTGTGGGCCAGCCGGTCGCGTCGTTCCTGAGAAAGGCGCTCGGCTCAAGGGTTCAGTCCTTCACCTTTACCGCTTCATCCAAGTCAGCCCTTGCCTTCAATCTCCTTGCCACCGTCAACAGCGGCTCGCTCCGGATGTACCGGGGCGACGGCTCAGCGGAGTATCAGGAGTTCTGGTGCGAGATGGAGCGGGCGAAAAACGACTACCGTCCCAGCCAGACCATGAATTTTTATGTTGACCCCGATGCGGGGCATGATGACTTTCTCATGAGCCTGTCGCTTCTGGTGGAGGCAGGAAGAAAATACGAATCCAGAGGGGCGAGAGGAAACAGGACAGCGGAGTAATAGTACTTGCTTATATGTCATTGCGAAGGCGGAGCCTGAAGCAATCCGTCTGCTAGACACAAATTTTACGATTGCTTCGCTGACAATCGCAATGATATTTTTTCTTCAGTAAAGACACAGTAAAGGTATCGACATTCATAATGCAGAGTATCCCCACCAAAGACCAGCAGCAGCCACAGCAAACCCCCACCAGTCAATACCACCCCTTAAAAGTATTCCAATACCTATGTCTTCTTGAACGCTTTTGGGTAGAAAAGAGATAAGTTTCATAAAGAGATTAGGAGAAGCATCTCCGATGATAGCCAATAGAGCGATACCACTAAAGAAAATTGCCAATATTAGAACTATAAGGCGAAGTATAGCATTACTACGACGACCTGACCACGATTTACCGTAGGTATTCCCCAATAAGGAAGCTGATAATGCAGGTAAAGACCAATAATATCCAAATGTCTTTTGTTAATCTCATGTATATAAATCACTTTGACTGCGATAATTCTCTTCTTTTCTTGCCGTCATTATAGCACAAGAATCCACCAACATAATTCATTCATATTTTACGGATTGCTTCAGGCTTCGCCTTCGCAATGACAGATTTAGTGGTTGAGATTGCTTCGTCACTACGTTCCTCGCAATGACAGGTGGGACAAACCAGAAATGGCGACAGCACCCCATTGACCTGACAAGAACATATGTGCTACTTTTATGTCACATGATTACGAGGTGCGTAATGAGCCTCAGAACTGACTGGCAAGAGCAAAAAGAGATTTTAGAGAATAGCGAGGCTGAGTCGGATTTACCGCCGGAATACTGCCACTACCGCGACGAGGGCTGTGAGTATGCCGCTTCCTGTCTTAACTGCCCGTTTCTGAAGTGCATTTTCGAGGAGCCGGGCGGCAGGCAGCGCTACCTGAAACGGGAAAGGGACCGGGAAATCGTCCGGCTCTACCTTGAGGAAGGCAGGGCGGTCAGGGAACTGGCGCTCATCTTTGGTATCAGCGAGCGCACCGTACAGCGGGCTGTAAAGCAGGGCGTGAAAGACAGGTGTTAAAGGGACAGGATTTTCCCGATACAGGAGGACGGAAATATGGCTGAGGTATTCAACACGCAGGAGCTGGTAAACCGTGACCTGGAACGGATAAAAGGCTACAAGGAGCTGCTTGACTTCTATCACGGGAAGCACTGGGAGGGTCGTCCCAGGTGGGGGGAGAAACGGCTGACCTTCAACTATGCCAAGGTCTTTATCGACAAGGTTACCTCGTATCTTATGTCAGGGGTGAGCTTTGCCGTTGATGCCCTGGCGGACTCGTCTGAGGCGCGGGCAAGGGCAAAGCGGGCGGAAAAGGCACTCTACCGGGTGTACGAGGCAAACAACCTTGCCCAGCTTGATTTTGAGACCGAGATTGACTGCGCCATCCTGGGGGACAGCTGTTTTAAGGTTATCTGGGACAGCAGGTCAAAAAGCGTTCGGGTGACGGCGCCGGACGTTCAGGGTATCTATGCCTGGTGGCTGGGAGATGATATGTCACGGGTGTGGAGAGTCATCTCCCGCTACAGTCTGACGGCTGATGAGGCAGAGCTTCTCTACCGGGTAAGACCGACGGGCAAGACCGCAAATATGGTTGAACTCTGGACAGATGATGATTTTGAGCTTTACCTGGATGGTGGGCTGATTGAGAAGAAGGCAAACCCCTGCGGTTTTATCCCCTTTCTCATCTGCCCGAACCTCAGGGAGCCAAAGAAATTCTGGGGCATCTCCGATTTACCCCAGATTATGGAGGCGCAGCGGGAGCTTAACCGGGCGGTAAGCCAGCTCTCGCGGATACTGGAGCTATCCGGGAACCCCGTTGCCGTTCTGGAAAACGTGGAGGAGTCCGAGGATATCGCCGTGAAACCCGGGGCGGTCTGGAATATCCCGGAGGATGCCAAAGCCTATCTTCTCGACCTGCTGCAGGGGGGCGGGATTAACCTGCACATGAGCTATATCGACCTGCTCTACCGCACATTGCATGATATTTCCGAGTCTCCCAGGGCGGCTTTCGGCACGACCACAAGAGACCTCTCCGGGGTGGCGCTGGAGATTGAGCTTCAGCCGCTTCTCCAGAAGGTGCAGCGCAAGCGCCTGATCCGGACGGCAATCTATAACCGCAGGAACCGTCTCATCCTCAAGCTGCTGGAGAAGTACCGCGGGGAGAACTTCGGAGAGAATAGACTGCGTGTTGTCTGGAATCCCGCCCTGCCCAGGGACCAGGCGAGGCTGATTGCCAACGAGCAGGCGCTCATCCAGAGCGGCATCCACTCCCGCCGGCGGGCAATGGATGAAATCGGGGTTCTTGACCCGGAGGCCGAGTTCAAAAAATGGCTTGAGGAGAGAGAGACGATTCTGAAAATGAACAGGGAGCTTGACCGCAGACCGAACCGGGGACAGGAGAGAGGGAGGGTAGCCCCGGAAGAGACAGCGGCATAAGCTCAAGGAGGCGAAAACTTGGAGAATTCAGGGGAAAACAAAGGAAACGAAATGGAAGAGCAGGAAGGTGGCGCAATCGAGGCTGAGGTCAGGATCAGGAAGCTTGAGGGGCTGCTTGCGGAAAAAGAGCGGGCATTAGCCGAAGTGAAGGCTTCTCTCACTGAGATGAAGGAGAATCAGGCCGCACTTGATGGCGCGCTCACCGAACTCAGGGGGGAAAATACCGCCCTGGCAGAGAAGCTGAACGTGACGGATGCGTCCCTCAAAAATGCCGTGGCAAACTACCGGGTGCTTCTTGTTAAGGCCAACCCCGGCGTCTTCGGCGAGCTGGTATGCGGTGATAGCGTGGCATCGGTCAACGATTCCATGGAAAGGGCAAAAGCCCTGGTGAGCCGGGTAAGGCAGGAACTGGAAACAGAGGCCATCGCCAGCCGGGTTCCTTCGGGCGCCCCGGCAAGGACATTACCCAACCTGTCATCCCTGTCCCCGCGCGAGAAGATAAGCTACGCCATCGGTCGTAACGCTTCGTCCTGACAGCTTTTATTTCAGTGGCAACCGGAAGCAAATTTAATAAACAGACTAACATAAAGGAGGCATAAAATGGCTTTAACACTGGCTGAGGCATCCAAACTATCCAATGATGTCCTGCTCCAGGGGGTGGTTGAGACCATAATCAAGGAGTCCCCGATCATCCAGCGGCTCCCCTTTATCGAGATTGTGGGCAACGGTCTCACCTACAACCAGGAGAAGACCCTCCCCAGCATTGATTTCTACGATGTCGGCGATACCTGGGCGGAGTCAACACCGACATTTGACCAGAAAACCGCCCAGCTCAAGATTATGGGTGGTGATGCTGATGTGGATAACTTTCTGAAAGCCACCAGGAGCAACGTTCAGGACCTGGAGGCAGCGGTCGTGGAGCTTAAGGCAAAGGCACTCAAAGATAAGTTTGAGGAGACCTTCATATATGGCGACTCATCAGTGAACGCCAAGCAGTTTGACGGTATTAAAAAGCTCGTCGACACGGAAACGGAAGGCAACCAGGTGATTGCCATGGGGGCAACCGGTGCCACCTTAACGCTCCTCAAACTGGATGAACTCATTGATGCCGTGAAGGGTGGCAAACCCGACATGCTGCTGATGAGCCGGCGCAGCCGGCGCAAGATCAATGCCCTGGTGCGGGCGGCCGGGGGCATGATGGACACCAACCGTGACAGCTTCGGTAATTTTCTCCAGCTCTGGGACGCCATCCCGATTGCGGTCAGCGACTGGATACTGGA
>JBDRFO010000176.1:0-4688 GCA_043818655.1 Chloroflexota bacterium | reverse complement strand
CCTTCTTTTTTAAATATATGATTAAGAGTCTACACAGTGAACTCAATGAAATACGATCCTAAGATTCCGATTGCTGTATTTTTGGGACCCTCCCTGGACCATGAGACGGCTCGCGGAATTCTTCCCGCCAATTATTACCCTCCTGTGAGACTGGGGGATGTTTACCGTCTGTTAGCGACAGGAGTCCAAATGGTGGTGATTATCGATGGACTCTTCTATGCATCAACTCCGGTCTGGCAGCGCGAACTACTTTCCGCTCTGGACGAGGGAATCACCGTGATCGGATCGACCAGCATGGGTGCCCTCCGGGCGGCTGAGCTGTACCCTTATGGTATGATTGGCTATGGAAAGGTCTTCACCTGGTATCGTGACGACATTATAGAAGGCGATGACGAAGTTGCACTTTTTCATTTGGACGCCGATGACGGCTACCGGGGAATCTCGGAACCTCTGGTGAACATACGCTACAACTTGCACCTGGCATGCGAAAAGGGACTGATTAACATGAACGAGAGCGCGGATATAATCGCAAGCCTGAAGCTGAAATACTTCGGCGACAGGTGCTATGAGGCGTTGTTTAAAAGTCCTCCTTTCAGGAGCCTTTCTCCCTCTGTTCAGGATCGGCTGCAGGAGTTTTTGACAAAAGGGGCAGTAAATCTCAAACGCATCGATGCGATTGAAACACTGAAACTCATCGCAGACGGGGAAATATTCCCAATACCAGCACGGGCAAGGAAAACCGACAACAGAAAATCCCCGCAAGGACTCATAGGCGTGCTAATGCGTGGTGCCCTGACCGATAATGGTGAACTTGTCCCCCTGAGCAAGGTAATAGAAAGTATATTATCGGACCGAGAATTCGTCTTACAATTGCTAACAAAGGCAACCCGCCGTTTCTACCTGATGCAATGGATCGAGGAGCGTGGCCTGGAACCGCCAGATACTTTCACCAAGGTATTCTATGAAAGCTGGGTTAAGCGCTACGTCACGTCCGAAAAAGATGAATGGCTGCGGAAAAACGGATTGACCGAGAAAGAGTTGAATGAAGAGCTCAATGATCGTGCCGGAATAGCCTGGCTCTTAGAAAAGGGGCCGGATTCCTTCGGACTGGAGTTCAAAGGTTTCCCAGACTGCTTAGAAGCGTTATTGGGAAAAAATGAACCCCTTGCCGAAAACCATCCGCGGCAACAGGGATATCTTCACGAGGCTATTGAGGACAGTTTCATTAGCGGTTGGGCCCAAATATCCGGTATCTCGTGTCCGGGAAAAGTTATCGATGATTTCCTGCAGGCTTGGCAACATGAGCAGGCTATCGAAGAGCCTGGCAACTGGCTGAGTAAACAGAACATTTCTAAAGACCTTTTCCAGAGGTTCCTTGCTGTACGCGCAACGGTGCGTTGGCTGATTGAGAAGGGTCCCGCTTATTTCGGGAATGATACCTGGGTACCCGATTTTATGATTCTGAGAGATTTGCAGGTGACAGGACAGGTCGCTGGTCTCGCTGAAAAACTTAAAGAGAAAAATGACGCATGAACGTGACCGCCACCTATCGCTGGGGAACACATCGTGTGGTGCCTCCGGAAGAAACGCTGAAGCGCGTTGCACCGCACCTCTCCACCTGTGGAATCACACGCTACACATCCGTAACCCATCTGGATTCTCTCGGCATTCCAGTTTATTGCTCGATCCGGCCCGGAGGTTACGTACTTCAGGTGTCAAACGGCAAGGGACTGACAGATGCCGAGGCTAAAGCATCGGCAGTCATGGAGGCGCTCGAACTCTTCCACGCTGAGAATCCGCTCCCGAACAGGCTTTGGCGAACATGTTTGGAGGAATTACAGGCACAAGAGCAGAACCTGCTCCTGCCGGAGGAGTTAGATGGATTCAGGGGAGGGTATTTATGTGACCGCTTCCGCTGTGACTGGATAGAAGGCAAGGATCTGCACTCAGGGAAAAAAGTGTGGGCGCCTGCCAGTGCCGTCTATTTCAGTTGCCGTCCCACACTTCATGTTACCTCGACTAACGGACTGGCCAGCGGGAACCATATAGCCGAGGCCACCCTGCATGCTCTTTACGAGCTCATCGAGCGCGACGCCATGTCAAGACTCAGCGTGGATGGTAAGCTCAAAATCCTCGCGCGCGCTCAAATCATCGATACATCTACGGTTGATACCCCTGAGCTTCGGGGAATCATAGACCGGGTTGAGGCCCAGGATACAAAAGTCGTCTTACTCTGGCTCCAGAGCTGCGTTCCGCTCCATACTTTCTGGGCGCTGTTCCTTAATAAACACTCGCATGTTGCTGGCACAACACTTAATGTCGGTTGGGGTACACACCTTGATAAGCGGATTGCTGCAGCCCGCGCATTGACAGAAGCCGCTCAATCACGATTGACTTTCATTCATGGAGCTCGCGAGGACGCTCTCATTAAACCGGTCTATAATGCCACCGATGTTCAAAACAGCCCTGCATACAGATTCTTCGACCGTCTTAAGGCGAATGTGGGCTGGGCATCGTTGGATGAACGGGAGACACTGCCTGTCACCGATGACCTGGAAGAATGTCTCGAGAAGCTGGTCGTAGGACTGGTGCGGGCGGGTCATGACCGGCTCGCTCTATTCGACCTGAGTCGGCCGCACATTGGCGTGCCGGTGGTCAAAGTGCTGGCACCAAGCCTCCAGTTCAACCGGAAACTATTCTAGTGTTTTGAGTTAGAACTTTGTTGAAGCACAGAGGGAGACGGTGACGTACATGGAAGATGGCATCATCCCAGTCACTATTCCCAGGCGCGGGTTTTGGGTAGATCGGCCCTGGGATAGAGAGCTTGAACGGATATATAAGACTAATCGGTGTGTGCCTGCTGAAAAAAACGCAAACACAAACATGGAAGCGACCATCAGCATGGCATCCCTTGGCAGACACGGCGGGTGGGGAAATACAATTTACCAGTATGCCTACCTCAAGATTTTTGCGAGAGAACATGGCTTCAAAGTTGAAACACCGGACTGGGTGGGACAGGCCCTATTCGGGCATTCCGACCCGCCCATAAAAAGTCGATATCCCGTTGTCCTGTTAGACAATATCAGCAAAGTTCTGGATGTATCCACCAGGCGTAGCCCATTCGATTATAAGGCGAGCCGGGCGAAATACATTGTCGAAAACAGTGGTCGCACGGTCTACCTGATAAACAAGCCGCTTTTGTGTGATCGAGACGTGAGCCCAATCCCCTTCCTCAGCTTTGACCTGGAAGGCTTATTTATGATTCACTCAAAGTATTTTCGACCACATAAAGATTTCTTTCGCTCACTATTTCGACCGACACCGTTTTTACAGGAGAAGATGAGTCCAATCCTCAAGCATCTCAGGTCAAAGGGAAAAACCATCATCGGCCTGCACATACGACTCGGCGATTTCATGGCTCCCGATATCTTACAGGGCTTTGATTTTGTTGCTCCCTTTGGCTGGTACCTGAAGTGGCTAAAAGAAATATGGCCTACCCTGGAAAAACCGATACTGTTTCTTTGCAGTGACGAGCCAGAGTCAGTCATTCATTATTTCGCGGGTTATCATCCGGTTACTTCCTCAATGCTTGGTGCGGTAATGCCGGATGAGATGCGTAAAATCGGGGTCTCCAAACAAAACCGGATGGAAAAGATTGATTTTTATCCGGACTGGTATTTGCTCAGCCATTGCGATTGTGTGGCAATATCCAACAGCACCTTTTCATACACAGCCTGTATGCTGAATGAGAGGGGCCGATGTTTTGTGCGACCCAGTTTGAGGGAACTGGCTTTGGTTCCCTTTGATCCCTGGGACAGCGAGCCGCTTGACTATCTGCCTGAGTATAGAAGCATCATTTCCGAAATTATTCATGATCTCAGAATCTTTTACGAGGGGTTCGGCTTCAGGGTGTTTCTCAGGCTGCCCACGTCCTTTCTACTTTATTTTCGCTATCTTCGCATAAGAGGGAGGGCCTGCCGCAATATAAAGGGTCTTGGTGGCCTGTTAAAAGAATTGCTCAACTATCATTTTTACCTGGATGTAATCCGACGTTATGATTGACCTCTTATTTTTCAGTGTGCCGTGAAAAGGCATGGATACTCAGTGGGTGAAATTTCACCCGGTAACTGTTGAGAGGGTCGCAGCAAAGGCATATGCTGCGTTAACGAAGGATGTGAGGTGATTGTTAGAGATGTAAGGAAGGATTGTCTTCACTCAGAGGAATGGATATAGTCTAAAACAGCATTTTTGATATCCTGAGAATTATAAAAATCCAGGACTTTGTCATGGATGAGGTGGACTAAAAACAGACTATTGGAAAAATTGATCTTCTTACAGTTGAGATTGTCGGTTACGGCCTGCGCCAATTTCCTGTAAAGCCGATCGATTTCCTTATCCGTGAAGTGATACTCGGAAATCCTCAATCCCATATTTCGGTCAGGCTTAAAACCGCGCTCCTTCATATCATGCCAGATCGGCGTGTTCGCCATTCCTTCAAGCCGGGTCACCAAACAATTCCTAGAACACCGATAATCCCCTATAAATCTGACATTTTCTACAAAATCATCGATCGACATATCGAAATGTGAGAAAAGAATTATATTGGCATGAACAAGTGTACCAGGGGAATACTTCTTCTTTAAATCTATAAGCGCGGCGATCGCCTTACGATTCATCTCAGGAGTCGT
>JBDRFO010000175.1:0-28003 GCA_043818655.1 Chloroflexota bacterium | reverse complement strand
AACAGCGACGAAGCAATCCGTAAAATCCAAGCAGGGTGGACGGATTGCTTCGCTTATGCTCGCAATGACAGACCAGGTTATCTTTCCCTTTTGACGAAATTTACCAGAGAGTTCGTCAAATTCAAAAACTTGCGTATCGGGTTAGAAATCAATATATTGTGCAATCAAGTTTCCTATTTCTCATATACTTCAGCTTTTACCTTCTTCAACCGCTTTCAACACACGTAAAGCCCTTAAAGTAACCCACTTGTTCGGCTGTTTCTTGGCGCCAAAATTCAGCCACATCTTGCCCGTGTAGTCGTATTCCATAAGCCAGCGACCCTGGGCATCCTGCTTCTCACGGATCATCTTCAGGGCATTTGCCAGCCGCGGGTCTTTGCCGTAGCCCAGTCCGGTAAGCGCCGCAACATTCTGGAGCAAATCGGTAACATAAAACACCGGAAACCCGAACTTCCACCAGTTCCCGCTTGGCTTGCTGCTGTACCCGCAGGGATAGCCGGCTTTCGCCGGATCGGTGGAAAAGAGGAAGTCAATGCCCGCGTCGACCGCCCTGTTTATCAGGTCTGTTCTTCTTGACCGGGGCAATTTGCTGAAAGCCAGCATGACCTTGACGGCGCCCCAGGCGCAGGACAGTTTGTTGTTTGCGCCGCAGGCGAAATTGGGCCCGCATTTCCCGGCATAGTAGCGCACCGGGGCTTTCTTATCTTCCATGGGTGCGATACCTTCACCGGTGACGCTTCTTGCCATCCACGTAAAGGCTTTATCCAACCTTGGGTCTTCGTATCCCATCTCAAGCATGGCGGCGCAGAGGTTCCCCTGTATGCAATCCGCCGTTCCTGAGGGAAGCCCGTTAACCGTGAAATGGCCGTCTTCTGTCAGCGTGTTGTCGAGCAGGTATGAGCAGGCAACCCCGATGCGCTCATCCATCTTGGGAGAAGCGCCAAGCTGGGCAAGAAGGATAATTGACCATACCGTGCCCGTGTATTTGGGATAATATCCGTGCCCGGCTTTTACCCAGTAGCCTTCTTTCTCCATATGTGCCAGCACACGGGCAATGGGTCCTCCGGTATGCGCCTCTCTCCGGGCTGCCGCCAGCCGTTCGGCGTCCGTTTCGGTCAGGTCACGCATCGCAAGGTATCTGGCGCCGGGGTCATCCGGTTCCAGCAGCCATGCGACAACATTGTTTTCTGTTTCGTTCCCCATATCATGCCCGCGGGTGCCCAAAAGGTTTTACGCTCAGTATTGTCATGCGGTTCTTGCCTCTTTTATCTTTTCCCAGGTCACCACCAGGAGCGGGGCAAGGAAAGCGGAGCTGAAAGTGCCGGCAATAAGCCCGATCAGCAGTACGAATCCGAAGTTGCGTATTGATGCCCCGACGAAGAGGAGGAGGGCAAGGATGGCGATCTCCGTGGTGATCACTGAGTTGAAGCAGCGTCCCATGGTCTCCAGGAGGCTGCGGTTGACAACGACAGCAAAATCACTGCTGATGCGGCGACCTAAATTCTCCCGTATCCGGTCAAAAACAACCACGGTGTTATTGACGCTGTAACCGACCAGAGCCAGGATGCCGGTAACAAACATCAGATTGATTTCCCAGTTCAGCACACGTCCGAGTATCGCAAAAGCCCCGACGGTAATCATAATATCATGGATGATGGCGATGACAGCTGAGACTCCGTAGAGAAACGGGCTGGGCATACGGCGGAACGCCCAGGCAATATAAAGCAGGAGACCGATGGCGGCAAAGGCAACCGCAATCGCCGCGTTCCTTGTTGTCTCGGTGGCGATGATCGGGGAAACAGAGTTAAACTCTACCTCACTCAGGTTGCCGAACCTGGTCGTGAGAATTTCCTCCAGGTTTGACTTTACCTCACCGGATAGCTCGTGGGTGCGGATGATAAAATCACCGCCGGCAGTACGCTGGATAATGGCGTTGGGGTAGCCCAGATCCGACAGGGCAGTCTGAAGCTCACCTTGCTCTACCTGTTGCTCGAAGCGGATGGTGAGGATTGAGCCGCTGGAGAACTCAATGCCGGGCTTAAGCCGGAAGAGTGCCAGCGAGACGAGTGCAATCATGATGAACACCCCGGAGATGAGGAAGAACCATTTTTTGTTGCCAACAATATTAAACATCATTTCCTTCCCGTGTGAATAGTGAAGAGTGAAGTCCGCTGCGAAATAGCGGTGTCCACAAGCAGGCGAAGCAGCGTGCGGCTGACGAACATGGCGGTAAACATGCTGACGGCAACGCCGATAAACAGCGTGAGGGCGAAGCTCATGACGGGGGCGCTGGCGGCAATCCTTGAACCCAGGATGTAAAGGATGATGCAGACGATGAATGTGGTGACATTGCTGTCCCAGATCGCTGTCCAGGCACGGGTAAACCCTGCCTCAACCGCCGCTCCGAGTGTTCTCCCCGTCGCCAGCTCCTCTTTCATTCGTTCAAAGATGAGCATGTTGGCATCCACGGCCATGCCGATCGAGACGACAAAACCGCCGATGCCCGCCAGTGTCAGGGTCACGCCGTCGGGTAGCAGCACCGGTATCCCTTTGAAGATTGCCAGTACCAGTGCCCCGTAGAACATCAACGCCAGGCTGGCAACCACACCCGGCAGACGGTAGTAGAGAATCATGAACAGCATGATGAGCGCGGCGCCGATTATCCCTGCCTTGACGCTCTTGCTGACAAAATCAGAGCCAAGCATCGGTGATACTGTCTCATCGTAGATAAGCACCAGCGGCACCGGCAGGCGTCCGTAGTTCAGCTGCTTGGAGAGTCTGCTGGCGTCATCAAAGGAAAGCCCCTCGATCTGTCCCTTATCGATGATGGTGCTCATCACGGTAGGAGCGATGGGGTGACCATCCACCGCACGCAGTGGCTCATTGCCTTCAAAGATACCCAGCGGTTGACCGAGCAGGCCTCCGGTCACTGCCTCTGATATCCGGCTCCCTTCCTCGTCCCATTCGAAGACGAGATATATCTCGCTCAGGCTACCCTGGGTGACAAAGGTGTTGCTTTTAAAGTAGCGGCTGGAGAGTGCTTTTATCTCACCGTCGATTTCCGCCGTAGCGGGTTTCCAGTTGCCAAGCTCATTCTCCCACTTTGCCTCTTCCCCTTCCTGAGCTAGCTCACCAAACTGGAGGATATCCACCCGTGAGAGACCCTCTTTCTGCTGATCGGTAATCTTTGTTCCCGGCAGCTCTATCAGGATGCGGTCGCCACCCTGCTTCTGGATAAGCGGCTCCGTTACCCCCATGGGATTAATTCGGTTTCCGAGGATGGCTAATGCCCCGTCAATCGCTCCGGGCTGGTCAGCGGGTGCTACCTGAGAAAGATCCGCCTGATAGACGAGATGAACGCCGCCCTGAAGGTCCAGGCCCAGCTTGATACCGCGTTTCCCCAGGATGCCCTTGTTGATGGGAAAGACGGCGGCCAGAGAAATGGTAAAAATTATCAGTAATAAGATAAAGACGATGGTATTTCTTCTGCGCATGCCTGTTGCCGTTTTACCTCCTTTTTCTGACGTCAGAAAGATTCTGATAGAGCCTACCAGAACTTACCTGATATTTCAAATATTTTATATTTTAAACCTGCCCAGTTGGAGGCGGTTTCGTGCGCTTGGTAGATACGGGTAGCCAAACCCTGTATGCAACGGCGCAACTCCTGTATTTTATAACTTACGCAGCTGACGGCAGTTTTGTGCGTATGGCAGATGAGAGGTAGCTTCAAACTTTGTCGGCAACTGCGTAAGTCCTATCTGTTTCAGATTACAGGGTGTTTATCTGCTAATAGCTTTTTAACAGAGGTCAGGGCTGCCTCCCTGTCGGCAAGCTCGCCTGCTGCCTGTGCTTCGTGAAGTTGTTCCAGAATCTCCCCGATCTCAGGCCCCGGTCTCAGTCCGAAGATATTGATTAAATCATTTCCGTTGATAAACCAGCCGGGTTTCGGCTGTTTTGCCTGCTCACGTTGCCTGTCCAGGAGATAGGACACCATCTTGGTATGCTCCTGCCAGGCGTCAAGGTTCAGGTTTGGCCCTCTGGCGGCCAGATGGTCAGCCATGCTCAGAAACAGGATGTCAATGCTTGCCTCACCGGTATCGCGAAAGTAACGGTAGATCGCCCGGTGCGAGGGGGGTTCATTACCATGGGATAGCTGACCGGGGCGGAGATGGTGTTTTACCATGGTGGTCACGAGCTTTATTTCCCGGCTACTGAAACGCAGCCTCTCCATAATGGCGGCGGCGGTCTCTGCCCCCTCGGTTCCGTGACCGAAGAAGCGCAGACGCCCCTGGTTATCCTCGGCCCTGGTCCGGGGTTTGGCAATATCATGCAGCAGGGCAGCCAGCTTGAGTAAGATTCTTCGGTTACTGCCAGGGCTTACCTGAAGGTTAAAATGCTGGCGGATTTCCTCTGACCAGGGAACGAAGGAGAGTACAACCCTCTTGGTATACTCCCAGATTCCCCGCCGCAGCAGAAAGTCGACGGCTGCCACGGTCTTTATCGAGTGGTCAAAAACATTCCAGAAGTGCTCTTTGGGCTGGGTGACCCCTTTGGTAAATACCAGCTCTGGAATGATCGCTGTCAGCAGCCCCAGGTTATCCATATAAACGAGCAGTTTTTCGCTCTGCGGGATCGCCAGGATGTGGAGCAGTTCCCCTCTCAGCCGCTCCCCGGCAACAGATTTTATCAGGTCCGTATGGCGCATGACCTGAGCCTCTGTCTCCTTGTCCATGGTAAAGCCAAGCTCGGCGACAAAACGTACCGCCCGGATCAGCCTGGCAGCGTCTGTGGTAAAGATGTTCTCCCCGGTGGCGCGAAGGACACCCTGGGAAAGGTCATCATAACCGCGAAAAGGGTCAATCAGGTGGGCATCTTTGTCGTGCCAGGCGAGGTCTTCCAGCGCAAAGGACATGGCATCGACGGTGAAATCCCGGCGGGAGAGGTCTTCTTCGATGTTGCCTTGGAGGGTGGAAAAATCAAGCATCCAGCAGGGCTGATCGGGTTTTTCCCTGTTGGGAAGAACGACACGCCCGATGCGGTTTTGCTCATCAAGGGGAACGTAACTGCCGCTGAGGGCAGCAGCAACCGCCCTGGCGGTCTCAAACCCGTCAGCAGCAACGGCAATGTCAATATCAGCCGAATCCCTGCCCAGCAGTGCATCGCGCACCAGCCCGCCAACGACATACGACTTGATGCCCATCTTCCGGAGAAAGACAGCAAGTCGCTCAAGCAGGAGGAGGGTCTGCGGCTGTATGGCTAATGATAATTTTTGCTTGTTCATTTACTGATTGAGCCTTAAATATACCCTAATAATGTTTTTTTCGCAATGTGCGTCAGGTTTGGTACAATTTGCATTTGGTTGCTTTGAGAGTGTCATTGCGAGAAGCGAAGCGGCGAAGTAATCTCAATACGCATTCGGTAGAGGTTGCCACAGGCACAAATGTGCCCTCAGAGTGACATTTATCAACCAGAACCAACCAAAACAGAACGATACAGTGCCCGGGGTATTGTGGAGACGCTTCTGATAGGGTATTATTATCATTGTCTATAGGTAAGTTTTAGTATCGTGATAAAGCAGGGCAAGCCGCATTTAGACAAGCGGATCAGGATATTATAAAATTAGAGTTGGTGGTTGTTAATATCGAGAAAATCTGTTGCCGGCTTAAGACATCAGAAAAAAGGACAGGGAGAAGTAATTTTGCGGGGATGACCCCGCCTGGCAAGGAGTAAGACAATGGGTGTTAAGATGAGCATGTCCCAGGCATTAGCTGAGGAGTTAACCCCTCAGACGGTTGCTGTGGTAGATGGGCACACTGTCGGGGAGTGTCTCGACCAGCTTGTCAAAAAAACCCCGGATCTCAAGCGGTGGATTTTTAATGAGCACGGCGAGGTGCATGAGTATCTTTCGATTTTCATCAATAAGGAAAGCATCCTGCCGGGGCGGCTCTCCAAATCGGTCAAAGACGGTGATGAGGTTCATATCCTGTGCCTGATTGGCGGGGGATAAAGCAGGCTATCCGGAAACGGTTTTCCCGTGGCTGCGCATGAAATGTTATCTTCCCCATGATACCGGCTTTCGGATAAATTCAGGGGTGTGTCGGGCAAGCTCATTTTACGCGCTGCGCCGGAGGTCAGGCTTGATCTCAGGAGTGATGGCAAGGAGGGATATTTGCGTTTCTGCTTGGTACGGGCTATTTTCACATGAATTTAAGAGGAGGGAGACCGGTTTACCGGCAATGATTGAACGATACCGCATCTGGTGATGTCTTGACACAATGAGCGATAACCTTTAATATGCAACTGATTATTTATCAAACTGAGGGAAGCAATATATTTTAGAAGGAGGGAAACTATGCCTGAAGGATACATGGGTAAAATTCTCTTCGTGAACCTGTCCACGGGGGAAATCAAAGAGGAGACGCCTGACGAGAAGCTTTATCGTGACTTCATCGGTGGTCATGGTCTCGGCGCCAGGGTCCTCTACAATCGACAGAAGGCTGGTGTGGATGCACTGGGACCGGAGAACCATCTTGGTCTGATTACGGGGCCTCTCACTGGCAGTCCTGCCGCTGTTGGTACCAGGTATCAGGCCGTTGCCAAATCACCTCTCACCGGAGGGTGGGGTGATGCCAATTCCGGAGGACATTTTGGCCCGCACCTCAAGTTCGGCGGGTTTGATGCTGTCTTCTTTACAGGGATATCCCCCAAACCGGTCTATCTCTTCATCGACAACGGGAAGGCGGAGATCAGAGATGCCGCCAAGCTCTGGGGCAAGGATAACTATGATACCGAAGATACCCTGAAAGCCGAGCTCGGCAGCGAGACAGAGGTTGTCAGCATCGGGGTTTCCGGCGAGAAGCTCTCCCTTATTTCCTGTCTCATGAACAGGAGGGGATGTGCGGCGGGTCGTTCCGGCATCGGCGCCGTAATGGGCTCAAAGAGGCTCAAGGCAGTTGCCGTCAGGGGCGATAAGGAAGTTCCCCTTGCCGATGCGGCTGCCGCCAATGAGCTAAGGAAAACACAGGTAGCCGATTACCAGGCAGCCATGCGTGGGGGCCGTCCCTGGTTAGATTCCTTCCGTAAATATGGTACCAGTGCCATGACGGGGGCTTCCGCCCACAGCGGCGACTCACCCATCAAGAACTGGGGTGGTGTCGGTATTGTTGACTACCCCGATGTCTCCGTGTTTGACGCTGATGCCCTTGTGGCGAAAGAAATAAGGAAGGACTCCTGCTGGCATTGTCCCATTGCGTGCGAAGGTATCCTGGGCGAAGGAAAAGGCGAGTATAAGTATCCTGCGGGATCACGAAGAGTCGAGTATGAGACCCAGGCTGCCTTTGGCGGCATGTGTCTCGTGACCGACCCGGAAGCCATCAACATGGCTAATGACATCTGCAACCGCCAGGGGCTTGATACCATCTCCGGCGGCACGGTGATTGCCTTTGCGATGGAGTGCTATGAGAACGGACTCATTACCAAGGAGGACACCGGCGGTATTGAGCTGACGTGGGGCAACCATCGCTCCATGGTGGCCATGACCGAGATGGTCGCGAAGAGAGAGGGCTTTGGTGATGTCCTTGCTGATGGTGTTAAGATTGCCGCCGAGAGGATCGGTAAGGATGCCGAACGCTTTGCGGTACATGTTGGAGGCCAGGAGCTTGGGATGCATGACCCGCGGTTCTCCAGGCCAGGCATGCCCGCCAGGCCCGCCGCCGCCCGCTACCAGATGGATGCGACCCCCGGTCGCCATACCGCTGCCTTCGGGCCTTCTGCCTTCATGACCGCCATCCAGAACGCGATGGGTGTGTGTATGTTCGGCGGCATGGCTCTTCCCAAACCTGCCGAGTACTTTCCGGCAATGATGAAAGCGGTAACCGGCTGGGACCGCTCCATGCCCGAGCTGCTCAAGTGCGGCGAGAGGATTGTCAACATGAGACATCTCTTCAACCTGAGAGAGGGAATAAACGAGTTGCAGTGGGCGGTTCATCCCCGAATCATCGGGAAACCAGCGGCAACGACTGGCCCGCTTGCAGGTATTACCGCCGATCTTGAGGCACAGGTGTACTGGAATCTTGGGGTTCTTGATTGGGACCACATCACGACCAAACCGAGCAAGAAAAAGCTGCTTGAGCTTGGGCTTGATGATGTTGCCAAGGAGCTGTGGCCGTAGTTCTGGCTGTACTCCGGGCAAATTGGGAGTAGTCGCTCCCCATAAGGAATATAAGAGGGGCTTCCCCAAAGGTAAGGGGGAAGCCCCTCTCTTTCATCACGGACCGGGTATGTATCATTTGCTGATGCCGGCGGTATTCATGAGACAGGCTCCGGGTGCTGGAAAATTAACAGATATTTCTTGACTGTGTAAATTCCGATGATATATACTACTCCTGTTTGTCTGAATTGGGTGAACCATAAACTGGCAGGATACAATCGCACCCGACACGGCTAATTAAAATTAGAGAGAAGCCAACTTCCCCTTATATTAGATAAAGGAGGCGATGGTGCTTAAGCCTAAATACTGGCTGCATATTATTGACATCATCAGTGAGTGGTCCGGGAAAATAATCAGCTTTGCGATTATTTTAATAATTGGATATGTGATCTATGGCATCATAGTGAGGTACGTATTCCGTGGTATGTTTTCTCATCTGTCAATCGCCCAGAGAATCTTTACGGCGTACGTTGTCCTCGGGGCGGCATGGGCTTTTCAAAATAAGGCTTTCATCAATGTAGATATCTTTACCCGGCGCCTGTCGGTGAGGAAAAGGGCGATTATTGATTCATTTACATTCATTCTTTTTCTCGTCTTTACGCTGGCATTGCTCAAGTATACGTCGGATGTAGCCTTGAGCAGCCTTCCCAAGACGCGTTTTTCTCTTCAGCTTTTTGACCCGGCCCGCTGGCCAACTACCCTCATCATACCAGTCGGCGTACTGTTGCTGGTGCTCCAGGGACTGGCGAAATTTGTGCGCGATCTGATTGCTGCCATTACGGGGGAGGAGACAACATGAACGTTGGATTTATGAATGTTGGCCTGATGACCCTCATCCTTTTCAGTTCCCTCATTGTCCTTCTGATGCTGGGGCTGCCGCTGGTCTTTGCCCTGGGCAGTATCGGTGCCGTCGGTCTGGTTCTTGTCATCGGTTTCCAGGCAATACCGGTAATCTTCTTCAAGATGGAGGAAGTATTAAATGATTTTGCCTACGTCAGCATCCCCCTGTTTATCTTCATGGCGCTGATGCTTGATCGCGCCGGTATCGTGGAGTCGCTGTATTTGACCATCCAGTACTGGTCAGGACGCCTGGCAGGCAGCCTGGCGATGGGGACTGTCGTGATCAGCACCATGCTTGCCGCCATGGTGGGAATCAGCAGTGCCTCGATCATCACGATGGGGGTTACGGTCATGCCCGCCATGCTGAAGCGCGGCTATGATAGAAACCTGTCGATGGGAAGTATTTCGGCGGGGAGCACCCTTGGTATTCTCATCCCTCCCAGCACGCTTGCCCTGCTTTATGCCAGACAGGCAGGGGTCTCCATCGGGAGGATGTTTTTAGCCGGCTTTTTACCCGGGTTGCTTATTTCCGGTCTCTTCATTCTGTATATCGGTATCGCGTGTCACTTTAGACCTGAATGGGGTCCACCGCTGACAACCACGGAACCGATCAGCAGGGAACAAAAGATAAATTCCCTTAAGGCGGTTGTTCTCCCCGGGCTTCTGGTGTTCATGGTTCTCGGGTCGATCGTTAAGGGTATCGCTACGCCGCAGGAGTCGGCTGCAGTCGGTGCCCTGGGCGCGATACTGATTGTCCTGATCAACCGCAAGCTCACCTGGAAAAACTTTAAAGAGGTAAATCATAATACCCTGCTGCTTACCCTGATGATTATGTGGGTGGTCTTTGCCGCGGGCTGTTTTCGCTCTATCTATATTATCACCAAGGCAATGTATCTCATGCAAAATATGCTGATGGGTATGCCGTTTGGCCGCTGGGGCGCATTGATCACAATATCGCTCGCGCTCATGGTTCTTGGCTGTTTTCTTGATGAGTTCTCCGTGCTGGTCGTCGCGAGTTCCATTTTTATCCCTGTGGTTCGTGATCTTGGCTTTGACCTCCTCTGGTTTGGCGTTCTTTTCATCATTAATATGCAGATGGCGGAACTGACCCCGCCTATTGGTCTGAACCTCTTCTATATGAAAGCAGTTGCCCCGAGAGACACGACAATGGAGGATATCTACCGTTCTGTTTTTCCTTTTGTGCTGCTTTTGCTGGTTGGTATGATTATTATTATGTTTTTCCCCCAGATTGCTATCTGGTTGCCCACCACGCTCATCAAGCCATGGACATGACACAGGGCGGGATAAAAAAATAAGATGCGTTGAATGAAGTTATCCAGTAGCTTTCAGAATACTGAGATAGGGTGCGTGAATGCTCGGATTCGGGGGAACTGTTTCTGGATAGCTTGTAAACTGTAAAAAGGTAAGGAAAATTGGAGTCACAGCAAAACTGTGAAGTCTGTGGTCTGCCTCTTGTTGGCGGGAAAGATACTGTCTCTCTCACCTGCCGTTTCTGTGGCAAGTTGTTTACATCTCAAACGGATTGTCCGGAGGGGCATCATTGTTGTGATGTCTGCCGCAAGATGGAGGTGCTGGAGGTTCTGGAGCAGGTCATCGCGACAACGACCTCATCTTCACCACTGGAGATTCTGGAACGTGTTATGGCACACCCTGCTCTTGCGATGCATGGGGCGAACCATCACTATATCGTGCCTGCAGTTATTGTTGCCGCTGCTTCGCATACGGGCTATCCTGTCCCGGTGGAGGCGATTCAACAGGCGGTACAGCGGGGATCGCAGGTACCCGGGGGCTGGTGTGCCTTCTGTGGGGCTTGCGGGGCGGCGGTGGGCGTTGGTATTGCCGTTAGCGCACTTGTCATGGCCACACCCCTGAATGGGAAGAAGCGCTCCCTTGCGATGGAGGCAACCTCTTTTGCCCTCTCCCGTATGCTGGATGACGCACCGCGTTGCTGCAAAAAAGCTTCCCGGATAGCGATGGAAGTGGCCGTGGAATTCTGCAAGGAAAAGCTTGGCATTAACATGGACAGCGGGAGGCCGGTTACCTGCTGTTATTCGTCACGCAACAGGGAATGTGTCCGGGCTGCCTGCCCCTATTATCCATCTCACCAGACTGGGTGATGATGCCCCGGGAATCATCATAAAACCAAAAATCAACTGAGATAGGCTTGAGCATCCTCCCACCGGCTTTGTTTACCATCCGCTGAATTGTGATGAATACCTGTTGGCTGAGCGGGCACAAAGTGCCAGGCGATATCATGAAACTTATCTTGCCCCGGCATATCTTACCTTTGGATAGCTTCTGTCATTATCCCCGATCAGGTATGTTGTCTTCACGGTCAGCCGAATGATTCAGGCATTGGACAGGGCTATCAACCCTGTCCAATGCCTGTTGGCTTGCGCTACCGCCCGAACTGGTATCTGAACATCAATTCGGTAAACGGAACTGTTCAATACGGATGCTAAAGTATAGTGCTGGTCGCCAGTGCCCGGGTGTTTCTCCGTCAGCGATAAACTCAACTCACAGAGACTGCTTTTTACTTTTTATGCTGTCAGCGACACTGCTAGACAGCGATAGTGCAGCTTGGATGCCGCACGACCATAACTGCTGCCTTGGAAAGGCGGACAATCTTGTCGGCAACGCTGCCCATTGCCCAGCGTGCCGGGCCAGAGCGGCCATGGGTGCTCATGATAATCAGGTCAATGCCGTTTTTTTCGGTATAGTCCAGGATTTCTTCCGCTGGTCTGCCCCGGAGAACGACACTTTTCACCGCAACGCCGTCTGCCTTCAGCCCTGCTGCCAGCTTGCCCAGGTAATCTTTTCCCTGGGCTTCAGCTTTGTCCAGCGACTCTTTCTCAATTTCAACGACAGGGGTCATTGTATCCGGGTCGTATGCAAATGCCTTGGAGCCCAATGAATCTACCACATAGAGTAAATCTACCTCGGGAACACTGCAACCTGTCGCTATTGCCTGTACATGTGACAGAACACATTCACCAATTGATGAACCATCCAGGGGGACCAGTATTTTCTTGTACATCAAAACCTCCTAAATAGAATTAATGCCTTTCGTAAAGGCTATCAGAAAACCGATTCTCATCATACCGGGTGCGAAACCTGCTGTACCGGGTTTCTGGATGAATGATGATATGGGTGAAAAGTGATGAAAGAAGTGCGGGAAGCCGATTTAGCTTCACCCGTGCGGAGAAACCACCAGAACAGGCACCGTGGAGTGGCGCATGACCCTGTCAGCAACACTGCCCATTGCCCAGCGTGCCGGGCCAGAGCGGCCATGGGTGCTCATGATAATCAGGTCAACGCCGTTTTTTTGGGCGTAGTCCATGATTTGATCTGCGACATACCCCTCAAGCAGGACACCTTTTGCGGTAATACCATCCTGCTGCAACTCCTGTGTGATCTTGTTCAGGTAGCTGTTTGCCCAAGCATGATAATTCTCCTTTAACCTGTTCATCATACCGGCATCGGGGAAGAAACCGATATCTGCGTCTCCTCCGATGTAAATACCTGCTGACGCTACGTTGAGCAAAACTACCTCCGGGACATGACACCCCTTGACGATTGTCCTGAGGTGCTCAAGGGCGCACTCGGCAAGCTCGGAACCATCTAACGGCACCAGAATCTTTTGATACATGAATGCTCCTTAATAAAACGATCGTGTTCAAGACAGATATTAAAGGGTATTTTCGTTGGTAACCACTGTGGAAATTAATCATACCATGCGAAAATACTTTTGTAAATACTTCAAATGATGTTCAGATATTAGCTCAGACAGCAGAGCCAACAGGTATTAAAAAGTTTATCAACCGTGATAATGCCTGAGTTAAGCACCAATTTGAAGATGTGACAAGCTATCCGGAAGTTGTGTTTCTGAATATGAGCAGGTAATGTGCTGTCTCTCAGGATACTGAGCTTCCGGATGATTTTAAAAAGTGCTATTTTTTGCTGGCTTCCCTGCAGCCGGGCGGCGCTACCACCAGAACAGGCGGTGTTGCGTGGCGCACGACTCTGTCGGCAACACTGCCCATCAACCAGCGGGCCGGGCCGGAGCGACCGTGTGTGCTCATCATAATCAGGTCAACACCGTTCTTCCCGGCATAATCCAGGATGTTATCTGCTGCCTCACCCTTAACCAGAACGCTCTTTGCGTTTATCCCTTCCTGCTTCAAACTCTCTTCTATTTTGCTGAAATAGCCTTTCATCCAGGCCTGATAATCTGTCTCCGCCTTAAAAATCGCCATTGAATCCTCGGCAGGAGCGATATCAGCATACCAGTCCGGGGGAATCGGTGTCGCGACGTTGAATAAAACTACTTCCGGGACACTGCACCCCCTGGCTATTGTTCTTACGTGGTTCAGAACACATTCGGCCAGCTTTGAGCCATCAAGCGGCACCAGTATCTTTTTGTACATGGCAACCTCCCCACCATTATTTTGTTTTTCCGATCACCTCTTTGCCATTTGTGATATCCCTGTCGTTCTAAAGGTCTTCTGAGAGGGTGGTAAAGGTATCGTGGTGATCCTCTTCCTGCCCCAGTATCCCCTGGAAAAGAAATGACGTCGTGACATCACCTTCTTTTGTCGCCGCCCCAATAATTTCCTTGTAAAGACGGATGGCATTCGCCTCATCTTCAATATCCCTCTCGATCATCTCCTTCAGGGTATTTCCGACGAAAATAGGTTCGGGTTTCGTTGTTGGTGTCTCGCCCAGGTAGAACAGCCTTTCCGCAATGGCCTCGGCGTGCTTCATCTCTTCGATGGCGATGGATTTCAGTTCATCATGGGCGGCAAATCCTTTCACCCCACTCCACTGGACATGCTGCCACATGTACTGAATTGCCACCTGGAGTTCTGAGGCAATTGCCTTGTTCAACTGGGTCAATAGTGCTGGTGATACCCTGGTTACGGATGCTTTTTGTTCTGACATTTTTCCTCCACCTCCCATTACCGGTCAAAAATATATCTATGACGTAAAATTGGAGTTAACTGGCGTCAGGTTGCTGTTGCCTCTTTCACATCTCGCACCCCCCCAAAATGCTGACTGTTGCAGGCTGCGCGGAAACTGCCTCCAAAGCTGCGCATAACGTGCTCTATCTCACAAGGCTGAGTTTCCGGAAGAATTCCAGGATGAGATGGTAAATCTTGACGAGGATTTGAACCTCTCTTACAATCGCAGGTAAGGTTATCGCAGGCGGGCAGAAAATCTCCGGGTTGTTCGATAATCGGTTTTCTGAAACCGGTTATCGAATTTTTCGTGTCTTACGACACTTTATTCCCGGGTGATTT
The DNA here is from genome assembly GCA_043818655.1 of Chloroflexota bacterium. Classification (GTDB taxonomy): domain Bacteria; phylum Chloroflexota; class Dehalococcoidia; order Dehalococcoidales; family JAZDNC01; genus JBDRFO01. Next base: position 13,633 of record JBDRFO010000175.1, on the reverse strand, counting down.
CTCAGGATTTTCCCGGCGTTTTTCAGGCAAGCTTTATCTCTTTGCTTGATTGCCAGAGTCCGTGGATGTTGCATAAAGCGGTGGCATAGAGTGTGCCCGGTTTACTCGTTTTCAGCCAGGTTGTTATCTCGTGGTGGGTGTACACGGGACCCTGATTCGCCCCCTTTACCGACTCTCCGTGGGCATTAAACTCAAAGCGACCGACATTAAAGCTAAACTTCTCGCCCTCGGGCAGAAAGTACAGGTCGATCCAGCGGATATGATGCTCTGTTGTGTTGGGATGGGCGATCTCTTTCCCCAAGGTGACCTTTACCGGGAATGTCTCGTCTGACTTCACCCGGTCGGAACACTCGATAACCGGAACGTGCTTCTCTGTTTTCCAGTCAGCCGTCTGGAAAATCTCTTCAAATGTGCTCATTCTCTCAGCCTCCTTTTTATCTCAAATAAGGAGTTACGCAGTTGAATACAAAGTCCGAAGCTACTCCTCATCTACCACACGTATAACACTGTCTTAAGCTGCGTAAGCTCTATCAAATTTGAAACAATCTGATAATATACCGGTATCCTCTAATTTTCCTTTATGGCAGACCGGTCTGCCGATGCCAGCAGGCTTATCCCGCTATGTCAGCTTGAGCTCCTTATGCCCGGCGGCAATGCTATCAGCCAGTTTATCAAGGGCCTGAAAATCGGACTCACGGGGCAGTCCCTTGATCATCACCGGTTCAATTATCTGAACCTTCAGATTTGGCAGCATAGCCGTTAGCTGCTCGACCGTCCGCCCTCCCCAGCCGAAAGAGCCGATAACCGTGGCAAACTTCAGCTTCGGGCGGAGGGCATTCGCCAGAAAGACGGCGTAGGCAGCCGCCGGGTGTGCCGCCCCCAGAACCGTTGGCGTGCCGATAATAACCGTCGCCGCATCCACGAGTGATATGGCCAGCTTTCCCGGGTCGGTTACCGTGAGGTCAAACTGCTGCACGCCAACCCCTCTCCCGGATAAAGCCTCCGCCAGATATGCCACCATGGTGCGGGTGCTGCCGTGCATGGAGACATAGGGGATGACGGCAGAGTTTTTTGGCTCGGCAAAAAGCCACTCGTGATAGGCGCCCATGATAAATTCGGGCTTCAGGTGTATCGTTCCGTGGGAGGGTGCGATCGTATCGATGGTGTATTCTTTCAGCCTGTCGTAATTCCGCTGGATGTTCAGACGGAAAGGCATCATGATCTCCGCATAGTAGCGTTTTGCTGCCTCGTAGACCCTGCCTTCATCATGAACATATATTTCCGATGTTGCCAGGTGAGAGCCGAACAAATCGCAGGGGAAGAGGGTTCTGTCCTCCCTGACATAGGTCAGCATGGTCTCCGGCCAGTGCACCCACGGGAAGTGGATGAATTCCAGCGTCTTGTTCCCCAGTGACAGGGTCTCCCGGTCATTAACCGTGACCATTCTGTCTTCCGGAAGGTGCAGGTGAGAGGTGAGCATCTCCTTGCAACGCGGTGTGCTGATAACCTTTGCCTCCGGATAGCGGGCAAGAACCTGGGGCAGGCTGCCGGAGTGATCCTGCTCGGCGTGGTTGGCAATGACGTAATCAAGGCTCCTGATACCGAGTGCATCAAGGTGGCTCATGAGCACGCCGGTCATGGTCGGGTCGACGGTGTCAATAAGGGCTACCTTTTCCTTCCCCCTGATGAGGTATGAGTTGTAGCTGGTGCCGTCAGGCAGGGGGATGAGGCTGTCAAACAGCCGTCTGTCCCAATCAACCGCACCCACCGAGTATATCTCAGGTTTTATCTCCTTCGGGTTCATTGCGTTGTCTCCTCTCAGCCACCCGGCACATACAATGCTCTTCCCGCAGCGGTACTGGTGAGACAAATTCAGTTAACTGCCGTACCGCCCGGCTCTTTCAGGGTTCTGTTCAATCATGGCTGCCAATCCGGCTTTTACCCTCTCAAATGCATTTGGGAAACAACCGTGACGGAACAAAAAATCTCCCGGCGATTTGTGTTAGATGTTGTTCGCTGTTACGAGCCCAGTTTCTTGAACTGGCTTTTGTCCACCCCGCAGATCGGGCATACCCAGTTATCGGGTATTTGCTCAAAGGGCGTCCCTGGCTTGATGCCGCCGTCAGGGTCGCCTTTTGCCGGGTCATAGATATAACCGCAGACAATGCATTCGTATTTCGCCATCAGTAACATACCCCCTTTTATCTTTGATATTTACATGAGGTCCTTTTCGCTTTCCTCAACAGCGCGCTTCATTTCCGCCGCCAGCATTGGCGGCAGTCCTTCGATATCCACCCTGAGAAAACCGCGGACAATGGCGGCGGTCGCCTCGTTCCGGGTAAGTCCCCGTGCCATGAGGTACGCCACCTCCTCCTCGGCGATTTTGCCCACCGCTGCCTCGTGGGACAGGTCAACACCAGCAAGAGTACCCTTCAGTTCCGGTATGGCATGGATCATGCCCGTCTCCGACAGGATAAGACCGCGGCACTCCAGGTGTCCCCTGACGTCAGGGGCGCTCCCCTCGATATAGCCGCGGGCGATAATATCCCCTCCGGTCGTAATTGCCCGCGCCAGAATCTCTGCCCGCGATCCCTTTGTGTCAAGAAGCACCCGCGAGCCGACGTCAATTGATGAGCCGGGGGTGGCTACAATGATGCTGTTGAAGCGGACGGTGGCGTTTTCCCCGACACACCGCGCGGAGGGGTACATCTGGAGTGAGCGCACGGGCTTCATCAGGACATAGTTGCTGATGAAGACGCCATTCTCCGCAACGATGGCGGCGGTACGGGGCCTAACGGCTGTTGACGGGTTCCAGCTATGAATCATGGTAAAGGTAACCTTCGCCCCCTTCTTGATGTAAAACTCGGAGATGCCGAGATGCAGCCCCGGTTCCTCGCTGAGCGCCGTCGCGCAGCCGCTGATAATGTGCAGCTCTGAATCCTCTTCGGCAATAATGATATTGTGTACCCTCTGCGTTGCCTCAGCCTTTGCCAGGTAGAGGCATGACTGCACGGGAAATTCCGCTTTTGCGCCGGGCAGGGCCCGGAAAAAATAGCCGTCAAACTTGCCCAGCTCAACACTGGCCGTGTATTTATCCGTATCCGGGGCAACCGCCTTCCAGAAGTAATCCGGAAGCCAGTCATACTTTTCCAGTGCCTGGCTCACCGCCATGACCTCGATGCCTTCCTGCGTGGATGAGATATGCACCGGCGTGTTATCTGCCTGGATGTATGTCCCGGATCTCTGGCGCATGTCGTCCAGCATAACCCCGACCTCCAGCATCTGCTTTTTCGCTTTTGCCGGCAGCTCTGAGGCATCAGGGACATAAGGCATCTCCTCAGCCTCGTCATGAAATGCATTAAGGTCGATATTCTCACCCAGGGCAGCCGGTTTGTTTAAGGCGGCTTTTGCCTTTTCCTTGAGTGTTCTGGAGGTTTTTGCCTCACTCATGAATAAAACTCCTCACGTGACAATTGATCCATTTAGAAGTCATCCGGAAGCTACCAAACGCGAGATAGGTCACATTTCAACCTCGGCTACTGGGAAATAGTTCCGGACAGCCTGTGTTGTCTTTTTCTTGCCGGGTTCGGGAAATTCCGACTTCACTCGCCGGTCAGACTCCTCACATGGCACCTGACACACTCTTCGTAACCCTTTTCTTTGATGGTTTTTAGAATTTCGTGCGGGTCACCGCCGCAGTATATTGTGCCGTCACACATCACATAGCCGGTCCGGGCGTTAACATAGTCCAGGATATGACCGGTGTGGGTGATAATCAGCCCGGTGCAACTCCTCTCATGTATGGGGCAGTCTTTTTCCAGGAGCTCATTGATCAAATTACCGATGAGTACGATGTTTACCAGGTCAACCCCGGACTCCGGCTCATCCAGAAGGGTGAGCTGCGGACGCTGTGCCAGCAGCTGCATTAGCTCGGAGCGCTTGATCTCTCCTCCGGAAAAACCGTAGTTGATATCCCGGTCAAGAAAGTTTTCCATATTCGCCTTAAGGGCGAGATGGCTGATTACCTCACCGTCACCGCGTCCCTTGAGACAGGCAGTGAGCATATCCCTTGTCTTCACCCCGCGGACTACCGGCGGGCGCTGGAAGGACATCCCGATCCCCATCCGCGCCCTTTCGTCAAGAGGCATTCTGGTGATATCCTTGCCCATAAAGGTGATACTGCCGCTCTTTACCTGATACTTGGGAAAACCCATAATCGTCATGAGCAGTGTCGTCTTGCCGCTACCGTTCGGGCCAAAGAGGACATTTGTTTCACCGGTCGGGAGCGACAGGTTTACGTTACGGAGAATATCCTTGCCGTCCACCGCCACCGTCAAATTCTTAATCTCAAGCATACCTTTTCATATCCTTTCACTCTTTCCTGTGATCCCGGTTGACGCTCAAAGACAGCTTCGCCCTCCCCCTGTCTTGATGGTTTTTTCCGCTCGGTAAGACACTCAGTATCCTCCGTCGAGAGACGGGTGTTCCCTGTTCACGAACCATGATGCCGGATCTTTGAGGTATTCATCGTAGTCAAGGAGCACCAGTTTGTGCTTGTTCTCTTCAGCAGTGAGAGCCTCATAGAATCTTCTCTCCGCCCGACTGGTGGCGGCCCGCGCCTGCTTTTGATAGAAGTCGTATGTTTTGTTCTCCATCTCAATCGCGATGCGGACCGAGTCAAACTCGCTTTCCGGTGCGCTAAGGTTGTCTGCTGCCTCACGAAATAAAGTGCCTGGCACGGAAACTTTGCCGGGCGCATCACGGAGATTGGGCCAGGTTTTTCCCCCTTGAATGGCTTCGTATATCTTCTCGCATTTCTGCAGGTGAATGTCCTCCTCGGAAGCCAGTTGCCGGAGCAGCTTTTTCCCTGCTTCATTGGAGCACTCTTCACTTGCCTGAAGATAATACGCTCTGCCTTCTATCTCCATTTGAATCGCACCTTTCAGTGCTGCCAGTGTTCTGTCTTTCTCGATTGCCATTATTCTTATTCCCCATCTGCCTTTTTATCCGAAGATAAACCCGAAGATGCGTGTCGCTTTCTTTTCGCCTCATCTTTAAGGTTTAAGGCTGGTCATGCATTACCCGGAGTGAATTTGGCCCGTCTTTACCCTGACACTTCTTCATTCTAGCGCACCCCGTATGTATTAAGATATCCTACATGGGGGCTGTCTGTCCAATGAAAAAGGGTTAGTCTTTTTAGCTATGCGCCGGGCTACCCCGAAACTGCTTTCCCGAAGCTCGGCATCGGGCTTGACCTGTCCGGTGCTACCGTGTTTCCCGAATGACCTCCAAATTAAGGTGTCAGGGAAACAGCCCCTGGAGCGGGGGGGTGGTTGTGGACCCGGCGTGTAATTAGCCTCTATGCCGGTGTGGTGTCTAAAAAGTAATCTCTCACCTCGGTTCTGGTTACATATATCAGGGTAAGTACCCCCAGCACCGTGCCGAAAGGAAATAAGAAAAGACTAACCGCAGCATGGACAATGGCTAGAACCCTCCCCCACTCTTTCTTCATAAGTAACCCGATGCCGGCGGTAAGTGCGATTACGGTGTAAAGCAGCAGTATCATACAGACGGTACCAATCACAAAAATAGCCCCAATATTGGTTATCCTGCCCAACCCTACCCTGTAGCTAAAGGCGGGAATGAAAAAAATCACGGCTAGCATGCCGATAAGACAAAAGAATGCGGTGATAAACTCCCAGATGGCTACCAGTAAGAGCAAGTCAGGTCTTTTCATTGAAACCACCTCTCTATTTGTATTCTAAGGAACAAAACCACCTCCTGTCAAATAAGGCGGGGCGAAGCGGACCAGCGCTATCCCCTGTTGAAGGAGCGCTGTGCTATAATGAGTGATTATGAAGCGTAAGTTGATGGATATCCTGGTCTGCCCGGTATGCAAGGGAAAACTCAATCTCACCGTTGTAGAAGAGAAGGCGGATGAGATTGTCACCGGCTCTCTTTACTGTGATCACTGCCAGGTCAAATACCCGATTGCGGAGACGATCCCCAACCTGCTGCCGCCCGGGTCATAATTCCAAGCGGACAAGCATAAATTGTGGGTCAGGGTAATGAGAGATAATTTGCAACCTATCCAGAAACTGTTTTTCTGAATTTGAGCAGGTAATGTGCCCTACCTCAGGATACCGGGTTTCTGGATGACTTCCAGGGGATACCTGGCCTGAAATATGCGCATGTTTGCTCAGTCGGGGATATAAACAGCGGAGCTTTCCGGTGACTCCCATACCTCGATACAGGCGATGGTTACCGGGGCATCTCCCAGTTTTGGCTTTATGTCACGGTAAATCGTGGCCGCAATATTCTCTGATGATGGATTCAGGCGGTCAAAAGGAGGGATGTCATTCAGGCAGGTGTGGTCAAGCTTGGCGATTACCTCATTCATGTGCCGCTTGAGATGGGTAAAATCATAGGCAAGCCCGGTATCATCGAGAGTGGCAGCTTTCACCCTGACCACGACACGGAAGCGATGCCCGTGCAGCGCCTCGCATTTCCCCTGGTAGCCCCGGAGATAATGAGCGGCATCAAAATGACCCTCAACAGATATCTGAAACATTCATCCTGACCTTTCAAAACTCATTTTTACACGATATCATTCCGGCGTGCGGGAAGTTCAAAGGCGGATAATCATTCGTGTTTTTCTGCCTTTGCTGAATCATGCAGGATAACACCATCTTTCCCGTGAACACCCTTAAGCAGCTCGCTGACCGTTTTGCGGCTTACCGGGTGAACCAGCTTAGGGGCAATCTCGGCCAGGGGCACCAGTACGAAAGCCCGCGATGTGAGTGCGGGATGAGGAATAACCAGTTGCCCGGTGTTGATGATTCTGTTACCGAAGAAAAGGATATCAATGTCAATCATGCGCGGGGAATTGCGCTCGGTTGCCGGAATTCTCCCCATTTCCCTCTCGATATCCTTAACCAGCATCAGAAGCTCTACGGGTGAAAGCAGCGTGTGCATCCGGCATACCATGTTGAGAAAACGCGGCTGATCCACCTTGCCGACGGGTTCGGTATCATAAATGCGGGAGGTTTTATCAAGCTTGATCTTATCCGACAGGAGTTCAAGTGCCCTGGCGAGGTTCGCCTCACGGTTTCCCAGGTTGGAACCCATGCCGAGATACACTGTTTCCACCCTGCTCTTTTCCAGCTTTTACCCCCGGTTAATAACTCATGTTACGCAAAATGAAGTTGGAAATTGGATGACGCACAGGGCTAAACTGCGTAACGTCACTTAATAATTATGACCGGAAGTTCCGGTCATATGCACACAGGCGACATGGCAGCTTTTTCAAGGTGCCGTGTGTGGAACCCGCCCCTTCTTCCCGTGCTGCGTTTCTGATGACCCCTGACGGATATCAATATTGTCTTATTTGACACGAAAGGTGGTATAGAGACCGCTGTATTCCATCCACTCGATTTCAATCTTCTTCACTCTTGCCAGAGGAGGCCCTGTCCGGAGAAGTTCAATCAGTTTCTGGAGCTTTCTTCTCTCCCCTTCCGCCCGTACCTCAACCGATTCTCCGTCAGGCAGGTTGCTGACATAGCCTTTAAGCCCGAAGGCATTCGCCTCCCTTTCGGTGAAAGCCCGGAAGAAGACACCCTGAACATAACCACGGACAACTACCCGTACCGCGGTAAGATCATGATTATTTATCACTCAGCCACAAGCAGACTACGGTGCGGATGGTAAGGATTGCGTAAAAGTCCTGCCGGCTTTCCCGCAGGAGCCGCACTGACTTGACCAATCCCTGACGACCCGGCAGAAGGTTGCTTCTACTCCTCTTCCTGTTCTTCCCCTTTATCGCGTGCTTTCTTGCGCTTCTTGATTACCTCTACTTCTACCGGCATTGGCGGTAGAATATCCATGAGTTGCCCTTTTTTGGCACCCTTTTTTGGTTTCTTTGGCTCCTTACGTATAAAATTTCGACTCCCCATAAATCACTCCCTGAACTCAAATCAAGTTAATATCTTTACGCGCATTTAATATTAGCAAACAAATATTACTCTGTAAAGCCTCGGGAAAACTGCCCCAGGGCTTTGTGCGCGGCTTCGATCTCGGCTGCCTTCTTGTTTTTCCCGGTTCCTGTCGCCAGTACCTTTTCTCCTTCCAGCACCTCAACGGTAAAGGTTTTATCGTGGGCCGGGCCTTCCTCCATGGTCAACCGGTAGGTGGGTGCGCCCTGCCCCTTTGCCTGAATCAGCTCCTGAAGCAGGGATTTGTAGTCATCTTCTCTCCCCATGCCGGCAATTTCACGGGTCTCTTTGCGGAACAGATGGAGAACCATAGGGCGAGTAGCATCGAAGCCCTGGTCAAGAAAAACGGCGGCGATGACAGCTTCCAGAGCACTGGCCAGGTTGGCCGGTTTGAGATGCCCCCCCCCGGCTTTCTCCCCCTTTCCGAGGTAGAGATAGTCACCAAGATTAATTGCACCGGCAATGCGGGCGAGGGTGTCCCGGCTTACCAGCATTGCCCGACGTTTTGTCATCTCCCCCTCGCTGGCACGGGGATCATCCTGAAAGAGTTTCCCGGCGATAATCAAGCCCAGGACAGCATCCCCCAAAAATTCCAGCCTCTCGTTGGAGATAAAGCCGGGATTCTCATTGCTATAAGAGCTGTGCACCAGGGCCTGAGAAAGTAACGATGGGTCTTTAAATGATATCCCCAGGATTTCCTCCAGATTGTTCAAATCAGTCAACGACGAAACTCCTTTACTGCCAGAAAATACCCGTAATTCAGCATAGATTAGGAGAAGATGCGATGTCAAATCAGCCGCAAAATATTTCGGAAAACTCATCCGGAAAGCAATGTCGTGAGATAGAGTATATTTTATATGGTCAACTACGGCAAAGCAGTTTTCGGTTAGTCTGTAATCCTGGCTGGTTTCAAGTGTCACTCTGAGAAGGGAAGCGGCGAAGCATTGATAAACATCCGCTCTGCCATCGCGAGCCCTCACGCTGCGCTCAGGGTAAACTACGCGAAGCAATCCGTCCACTTGTCCGGATTTTACGGATTGCTTCGTCGCTACCGCTCCTCTTAATGACATTTATCAACCAAAACCGATCAGACCTCTTTGCTGGAAGCGTTTACACTGCGGTTATCCTGGTGTTATAATAACCCCTTGTTGTTAAAAGGAGTGTCGATGGACATAACCGGAAAAAAGAAAGGTATCTTCTACGGCTGGTGGATTGTTGCCGCATCTTTTATCATCTATATGACCGTCGGGGGCGTGTCCCTTTACGGATTTACCGCTTTTTTCAACCCTATCGTCGAAGCCATGGGCTGGACCAGGACACAGGTAGCCCTTGCCTTTTCTCTCAGGAGCATTGAGGGCAGCGTTACCCAACCCTTTGTTGGGTTTTTTATTGACCGCTTCGGCGCAAGGAAGGTTATCCTTTTCGGTATTTTTGTCATGGCGGCAGCTTTTTTCCTGATGAGCCGCATCTCTTCCCTGCTCTCTTTCTATGTTGCCTTTCTCCTGCTGGCGTTTGGGCACGGCACCGGGGCAGGTATTGGCCAGTACAGTGTTGTCGCCAACTGGTTCAAGCGGCGCCGCTCGCTGGCGCTGGGGATTGTCTCCTCAGGATATGGACCGTCAGGGATTATCGCACCGCTGCTGGTCTACTTGATTCATACCTACGGCTGGCGCAACAGCCTCTTTGTCCTTTGCCCTGCGATTCTGGTTATTGGCATACCCATGGCACTTGTCATCAGGAACAGACCGGAGCCTTACGGTTTATTACCCGACGGCGATAAACCAGGAGACCTTCCGCCTGAACCGGCGCGCACCGCCAATCAGGGAGGACACGGCAGTCCCCGCACCGCAGGGGGGTTATCCGGAGAAGGCCTTACGGTAAAGGAATCTCTCCGGGGGCGCAGCTTTTGGATGCTCGTGGGCTTCTCCATTTTTACCTTCTTTGCCCGTGCTGCCATGACAACATTTGTCATGCCCGTTCTCATCAGCATGGGCATCTCGGAGAATATGGCGGCGCTCACGGTAACCGGTATTACCGTCATCAGCATTACCGGGCGTATGGGTTTTTCCTGGCTGGGGGATATCTATGATAAAAGGAAGCTGTTTGTGATCACGACAATCATGAACGCCGCGGGTATCTTCATTTTCATTAATATTCGTTTCCCCTGGATGATTATCCCGTTTCTGGCGCTTTATGCCCCATCCTTCGGGGCAACAGCCCCCCTTCTTCCGGCGATACAGGCAGACTGCTTCGGGACGAGGGCTTTTGCCACCTTGAGGGGGCTGATGCATATGGGTGCTGTCATCCCCGGTCTGGCTGCCCCGCTCCTTGCCGGCTGGGTATTTGACACGCAGGGAACCTACTATCCTGCTTTCCTCTTGTATGCCATCATCTGTCTTATCGGCATCCCCTTTATTTTATTGGTTCGACTACCGGCAAAAGAGACAAAGACACGGGCGTGATAATGGGGTTGCTCAACCATCAGCAAGTACTTGATGTCTCTATTATCCGGATTCCCTGTTCCCTTTGGCATTCTCTTGCGGCGCACTGGCATTACCCGATACATACACGAAAAGGATGATGATCGATGAGCGTAACCGGGAAAAAGAAAGGCATCTTCTATGGCTGGTGGATCGTTGTTGCCTCTTTTCTTCTTTACATGACGGTCGGCGGTGTGTCTCTTTACGGTTTTACCGCTTTTTTTAATCCCATCATTGCCGAGATGGGCTGGACGCGGGCACAGACTGCCTTTGCCTTCTCTTTAAGAAGCATTGAAGGCGGTGTTACCCAGCCCTTTATCGGTTTTTTCATTGACCGCTTCGGCGCAAAGAAAGTTATCTTTTTCGGCATCGTCATCACCGCCGTGTCTTTTGTCCTGATGAGCCGTATTTCTTCCCTGCCTACCTTCTACTTCTCCTTTCTCCTGCTGGCACTGGGACACGGCACCGGGGCGGGCATTGCCCAGTATAGTGTCATCGCGAAATGGTTCCGGCGGCGCCGCGCGCTGGCGCTGGGGATAATTTCTTCAGGATATGGCCCCTCAGGGCTGATCGCACCGCTACTGGTGTATATGATTCATACCTATGGCTGGCGCAACAGCCTCTTTTTTATCGGTCCGGCGGTGCTGGCGATCGGTATCCCGCTGGCATTCATGATCAGGAACAAACCGGAGACCTATGGGTTATTGCCTGACGGCGACAAAATAGAGAATCAGGTTGAGGAGCCTGCAGGCACCGGCGCGACAAACCACGAGAGCCATTCCCAGCGCAGCAGTTCAGGTGTGCCGGAAGCGGGCGGAATGAACCTGAAAGAAGCGGTCAGGACACGTTCGTTTCGCCTGCTCGTGAGCTTCTCTATTTTTTCGTTCTTTGCCCAGGCTGCCATGACGACATTCGTCATGCCTGTTCTCATCAGCGTTGGTATCTCGGAGAATATGGCGGCACTTACCGTTACCGGCATTACGTTAAGCAGTGTTGTGGGACGGCTGGGCTTCTCCTGGCTGGGGGATATCTATGACAAAAGAAAGCTGCTGATTATCTCCACGATCATGAAGTCGCTGGGGGTGTTCATCTTCATCAACATTCGTGCCCCCTGGATGATTATCCCGTTCCTGGTGCTGTACGGCCCGGCGTTTGGGGGGACGATGCCCCTGCTTCCGGCAATACAGGCGGACTGTTTTGGCACCAGGTCATTCGCTACCCTGACAGGCCTGATGTACTTGGGTGGGGTTATCCCCGGCCTGATTGCCCCACTTTTTGCCGGCTGGGTATTTGATACGCAGGGGAGCTATCACCTTGCTTTTACCGTATTTGCCATTATCGGTTTTATCGCGGTGCCAATGATGATGATGATCCGCTTACCGGTAAAAGAGGCGAGGACATAAGTGTTTGAAAGAAGGCAACAGGTGAGAAGTCATCCGGAAACACGGCATCGTGAGTCAGGGTAAGTTTTTTTACGCGGCTTAGGTAGACAGGTTTTTCGGATGACTTCCAGGCTTCATTTTCTTCCTTGTGGACGATATTGTGTGCTGCTACCCGCAGTGCTATAATCTGAACTCGTGTTAAAGGAGCGGGCTTGCTCACGAACTTAAACAAGAGGCTTCGCGGTATCTTCTACGGCTGGTGGATCGTCGGGGCGTGTTTCCTCCTCCACTTTCTCACCGGCGGGACGGTCGTTTACGGTCTTGCCGCTTTTTTTAATCCCATTATCAAAGAAATGGGATGGACAAGGGCGCAGATCTCCTTCGCTTTCGCCATGAGAAGTATTGAGGGCGGACTGGTCCAGCCGTTTGTCGGGTTTTTCGTTGACCGTATCGGGACGAGGAAGTGCATCTTTGCCGGCATGATCATCATGAGTCTTGCGTTCCTGCTGATGAGTCGTATCTCTTCCCTTTCGATCTTCTACGCCAGTACTTTTTTACTGGCATTCGGTGGTACGCTCAGCTCAGGCATCCCGCAGCAGTCCGCCGTCGCCAACTGGTTTCGGCGGCGGCGTTCGCTCTGTATCGGTCTCCTGACGGCAGGCACCGGTCTATCCGGGATTATGGCGCCGGTCATGGTTCTCCTTATTAACAGCTACGGCTGGCGCCAGACCCTGGTTTTTATCAGCCCGCTGATTCTGATCATTGGTATCCCGCTGTCGTTTTTGATCCGACACCGGCCGGAACCATACGGGTATCTGCCTGATGGAGATAAGGCAGAGGAGCAGGTAGCGGGAGACACCCGCACCGGCACGTCAGGCCATGCCAGAGCCTTCTCGGAGGAAGGTCTTACCGTGAAGGAATGTCTGAAAACACGCACCTTCTGGCTGCTGATGGGCGCCCAGCTTTTTGTCGGGTTTGCCTCCCAGGCCATTCAGGTGCATGCCATTCCCTACCTTACTGGTATGGGTATCACCGAAAATATCGCTGCCCTTACCATCACGGGCATCACGATCACCAGTCTGATCGGGAGACTGGGCTTCTCTTTTCTGGGTGATATCTATGATAAGAAGCGATTGCTCATGATTGCCTTTGCCATGGAGACCATAGGCATCTTTATCTTCGCCAGCATTCGCAGCCCGTTGATGATTATCCCCTTTATTATTTTTTATGCCCCCGGCTTTGGCGCCCCGATACCGCTCATCCCATCCATCCAGGCAGACTGCTTCGGCACCAAGAATTTTGCCTCGATACGGGGACTCGGGGCTTTCAGCTACACCATCCCCGGTATCGCCGGGCCGTTTCTTGCCGGCTGGCTGTATGACCTGCTCGGTAACTACGATCTTGCCTTTATCATCCTGGCGGTGCTGTGTACTTTTTCCATCCCGATCATAATGTTTGCCAAACTGACGCCACTAAAAAGCATGACCGCAACCCCTGAGAAGTCAATCAGCCGGTAGCTTTGATACCTAGCGGGGATGTCAGTCTTTATAGAGGATATTTTAGTCTCTTATCGTTCTAATTGGGTTGGTGTCCTTGCGAGGGTGACGCCCGAAGCAATGACAGTGCGGATGGTTGTCAATATCTCGTCACCTCACTTCTCACAAGGACAATTCAGTTTCAGCCAAAACAGAACCCTCTGTGGGGCTTTGGTCAGCGGTGGTTGGTGATCTGGTTTTTGCCAGCTCAGGTTCATTTGATAACAACCGAAATTGAACAAAAA
>JBDRFO010000174.1:0-2261 GCA_043818655.1 Chloroflexota bacterium | reverse complement strand
CTCACAGAGCAGGAGTCCAAACTGGGGCATCTGATAACAATCCACAGCACGAGAAAGATCACTAACCAGAAAGGTGAAGTCACATCCATAGAAAAAATGGGGCTTTCCAGGTATTAAATCGTAAGGAGGGAATTCGAATTGGCAAAGCAGATTTATTATGAAGACGTGGAAGTGGGAACGGAATTGCCTACTATGGTTAAACACCCGACGACGCGGCAGCTGGTTAAGTGGGCCGGAGCGAGCGGGGACTATATGGAGCTTCACTATGATAAGGACGTTGCCCTGAAAGCCAGTTTGCCGGGTGTTATTGTGCATGGACAACTAACATCATCGTTTCTGGGGCAGTTGATCATGGATTGGATGGGGGAAGAAGGCAATCTCAGGAGATTTGAATGCAACTGGAAGCGAATGCATTTTCCGGGTGAGGATATCATCTGCAAAGGAAAGGTTGCCGACAAGCGTGTTGAGGGAAATGAGCACCTTGTGGAGTGCGAACTCTGGAGTGAGAATCCAAAGGGTGAGGTATGTGCGCCTCACAAGGCCGTAGTGGTACTGCCCTCTCGGGGCTAGGTATTTCCACAGAGTCAGATTGGGCTGATTTCAGCATTTTAAGCAAAAACATAAAAGGAGGAACAGAATGGGAGATTCACTAAAAGACAGAGTCGCTGTGGTTACCGGATCAGGCAGGGGAATTGGGCGGGCTATCGTGATGCATATGGCCGCAGAGGGCGCCAAGGTTGTGGTGAATGATGTGGGAGGAACAATCGATGGGAGCGCGTCAGAAGAGAGGCCTGCCTATGAAACCGTGAATGATATTAAAAGTAAGGGGGGAACGGCTGTTGCCAACTATGATTCTGTTGCCACCCCGGAGGGCGGAGACAACATCATCAAAACCGCCATCGACAATTTCGGCAAGATAGATATCCTGGTAAACAATGCCGGTATCTTAAGGGATCGCATGATTCACAATATGTCCTTTGAGGATTTCGATGCGGTAGTTAAGGTTCATCTATATGGAACGTTCAACTGTTCCAAACCAGCAATCTTGGTGATGAGGCAGCAGAACTATGGCCGCATCATCAATTTTTCCTCGATGGGTGGTGGTGGTGGTGGTCCGCTGGCCAATCCTGGTCAGGCAAACTATACTGCCGCGAAGGCGGGTATCATTGGTATTTCCCGGACAATAGCTATGGAAGGCGCACGGAAGAACATAACCTGTAACGTGATCTTTCCGGCTGCCAAGACCCGACTGGGCTTTAGCGCCGAACTCGAAGCTGCCTGGGATAAGAGAAAAGAGGCCGGCATACTCGACTCCACTACGGTGATTCTTGATAAGATGAAATCCGGGGAACTGGAGCCGGAAGACGTTGCTCCGATAGTCGCGTACCTTGCCACCGAAGGTGCCGGATTTATCACCGGCAATTGTTTCCATACTCTGGGGAAGGAAATTCGGCTGTACGGTGAGATGTTGCCGATGAAAACCATCGAGACGCAGGAAAGATGGTCTGTTGAAAGTCTCGCTAAGAACATGCCCCGGCTGGTGACGATGGGAGTGAGTCTGGGGTAATCAGTATCATCCCGGATTGAACATAACATAAAGACGAGTTCGAAATGAAAAGAGACCAGGGTTTGTGTGCCCTGCTCTTTTATTATGGGGTTCTCTTATGTATGCCCATCGGGCAGAGTATCATGCGCTTGCCCGTGGTACTCCGTGTTCAGGTGTTTTGCATGTTCTCGATAGGCGGCAGTAGCATACCGGAAAACGTAGTTAGTGCATTGACGGTTGACCATCTCAAATGGCTATTGCCTTCCTCCAACGGGACATTGTATAATCTGCTGGGCCGGTGAGATATGGAAGTAACCCTGTTAAATTATACCCCTGATCCCGAGCGTACCATCGCCGCGGCCGCCAAGCTTTCCACCTCTAAGGTTAGTGCCTCGGAACTTCGGGAAAGACTAAGTCCCGAGCAGGTAGCTAACCTGCTTGACTACATTATTTCATCCGGGCATCACTCGGTATTAGAGCACGTGAATTTTACCTTCGCAATTGACGGCATCTCACGTGCTACCAGCCATCAGCTTGTCCGGCATCGCCTCGCCAGCTACACCCAGCAAAGTCAGCGATATGTCGCTTTCAAGTCGTTCGACGACGTAAATTTCATCACGCCAGCAACCGTTGCCAACAAGGGTTTCGGAACGAGGTTCCAGGAAATGGTAAGGTCAACTCATGATCTCTATCGAGAGATGATCGAAGCTGGTAT
>JBDRFO010000173.1:0-3380 GCA_043818655.1 Chloroflexota bacterium | reverse complement strand
TTGTGACCGGTCTTGATGGTATCTTTACCCTTACGGAACTTATCGAGGCGACAGTTGAGGTCAATCCCGAATCGGCAACCCCGGAGTTCTATCGCTTGGCACGGGCAGCAGGGATAAACAGGGTATCCGTTGGTGTGCAGTCGCTCTCAGGTGCGGAACTGGGCAGCGTGGGCAGGATTCACACCAGCGCACAGGCAATATCGGCACTGGTCAATGCGAAACAGGCAGGTTTTGCGGAAATATCGGCTGATGTCATTGTTGGACTTCCGGGACAGGACTGGGGAACTTTATATAAAACGCTGGATGTACTGGTTAAGTCTGATATAAACCATCTTTCGCTTTATTGTCTCTCGATAGAAGAGGGGACGCCTTTAGCAGAGAACGTACCACAAAATCTACCTTCCGATGACATGCAATCCGAGCTTTTCGAGCGGTCATGCGAACTGCTAGCAAAAGCTGGCTTTTGGCACTATGAGATATCCAACTTTGCACGCAGTGGACATGAGTGCAATCATAACCTGAACTACTGGCGGGGAGGGGAGTACCTGGGGCTTGGTGTGGCGGCAGCCTCACATATCAACGGGTGGCGCTTCAAGAACAGGAGCGATTTATGCACTTATCTTAAAGACCCGGCCGGGCAGATTACAGAGATAGAGGACTTGGATGCAGAGGCGAAAGCCTGTGAGGAGGCAATGCTGAGGCTCAGACTGGTAGGGGAGGGACTTGACATAAATGAGCTTTCTAAAAAGTTCGAGGGGGATAACACGAAAAAGCTTGAGCTACGGCTTAAGAGGCTTTCATGTGAGGGCTTGCTTATTTCTGAGAACTCAAGATACCGGCTGGCACCGTCTAAAGTCCTTGTCTCAAATCCAATACTGGCAAGGGTGATAGGGGATTAGGCAGGGTAATATAACATCTGCATAGGTAAACCCTTTCTGTCAATCTCTGGTGTTTTTGGGAGAGATTTAAGTTTATTCTTACCTTGCGATGCTATGATAGCTGCCACAAGGGCATCAAGAATATCATCTTTAGCTACATCTTTGCGACAGAATTCGTTCTCAGCTTTATTGGTTAGTTCATCAGTGTGAGGATAGACATAGCATAAGGTCTGCTTGCGCTCGCAAAACCCCGCCTTTTTCTTTTTGTTATACTCCATTGGATTCTTCCCATTTAACGCCCAGAAACAGATTTCAGGGTGTATTTCACGAACATTTAATCTTGCTTCAGGGTGTTTACATAATAGCTCATCCACCTGCTTAATCTTAGAGCTAATGTTTTTTGTCTGCTCTGAGATACACTTTCCTGTTTTATTACAGTTAATTTCGTTTGCTTTGTCTTTGCTGGCATAGACAGCAGACCGGCATGGGACACGAAAAACACTGCAGCCTCGTTTCTGCCCAAGGAATTTACGTGCTGCTTTATCGCAGAGACGTTCTTCCGCACCACTATCTCTAAGCCCGATGGGTATGTCAATGAGGATAAGCTTTGCGTCTTTATACTTATTCCAAAGTTCGGATATGTTTTTAAAAACATCAACATCCGGCTGATTGCTATCCTCCTCCAAAATAACGGCAAACCAGCCGTAATGGCAGCCATCAACCCCAATATATTTCATCTTAAATCTTGAAACTCTCTTTTGTGCCGGTGTATTTCTGCCGCATCTTCGGCTTTTCAATCTTGCCGGTAGCATTGCGCGGCACAGCATCAAAGATGATTTTCCGGGGCCTTTTGAAACGGGGCAAATTCTCCTCGCAGAAGGCTTTTACTTCCGCTTCGGTCAGGGTCATGCCCGGTTTCACGGCAATGATGGCAGCCGGTATCTCACCCAGGCGGGCATCGGGAAGCCCGATGACCCCGCAATCGTAAATACTTGGGTGAGCACGCAGTATGTCCTCCAGCTCGACGGGGTAGACATTCTCTCCGCCCATGATGACAATATCTTTCTTTCTGTCCACTAGGTAGATAAACCCGTCCTCATCCTGTCTTGCCATATCCCCGGTATAGAGCCAGCCGTCTTTCAGGGTTTCCGCCGTTTTCTCCGGATTTTTGTAGTACTCCTTCATGATACCGTCGCCCCTGACAATAAGCTCGCCAATCTCCCCCGGGGCGACGTCTTCACCACGGTTATTTTTATCACTGACAATGCGTGTCTGCCAGCCCACGCCCGCCTTGCCGATGGCGCCGACTTTGTGTTCGTTCTCAATTCCCAGGTGAACACAGCCGGGGCCGCAGGACTCACTCAAGCCATAGTTGGTATCGTACTGCATGCCGGGGAAGTAATCCTTCCAGCGCTTGACCAGACTTGGGGGTACCGGCTGAGCGCCGATGTGCATCAGTCGCCATTGACTGAGGTCATAGTCCTCTTTTTTGAGTTCGCCTCGATCCAGCTCCCCCAGAATGTCCTGTGCCCAGGGGACGAGCAGCCAGACGATGGTTCCTTTCTCCTGATGGACAGCTTCAAAGATGTGCTTTGGGCTGATCTCAGTAAGGAGCGTTGCCCTGCTGCCGGTAACCAGGCTGCCGAACCAGTGCATCTTGGCACCCGTGTGGTAGAGAGGAGGCAGAAGAATAAAATTATCATCGTGCTGCTGGTAGTGGTGCCTGTATTCTGTGATTGCGGCGCATTCCATATTCCTGTGGGTCAGCAAAACCGGCTTTGGTGAGCCGGTAGTGCCGGATGAGAAATAGAGCCCGCACTCATCATCATCCTGAATTTTCAAGCCGGTTGGTTTGCCTGAAGACGCTTCTGTCAGTGATTCAAGACTTTCCATGCCGTGAGGCAGGTTAGGGCCGTGAAAAAGAAAATGCTCCATGGTGGGAAGCTCACGGTGAATGGCTTCCACACGGCCCGTAAACTCGTCCTCCGTAATCATGATTCTGGCTTCGGCAACATCGGCACAGTATTTGATATCGGCGCTCGTAAAACGGAAGTTAAGGGGAACCACCCATGCGCCTGTGCGCAGGATGCCGAAATAGACCTCAAGCCAGGCGTTGGAGTTCCGCATGAGCTGTATCACCCGGTCACCCTTTTGAATACCGAGAGTCCTTAGTGTGTTGGCAATTCTGTTTGAAGCCTCTTCAAACTGCTGCCATGTTATCTCTTTGCGCAGAGCCTTGCCGGGTGTGAGTTCGATGAGGGCTGTCTCATCCGAATATAGCTCGGCGTTTCTGGTAAGCATCTCTGATATGTTCATCTTTTTTATAACCTGCCCCGTTATTTAAATAACCAGAAAGCAGTATATCATCCACGGCTGTTTTTAATCCAGATATACCGTAAATCCGTCGGCACTTTTCCATGCTGTTTTCCTGTATAATATCAGCAGCACTGTTTCATACATATTGCGTGTAAAGACAGGGGAAAGGGTCATGCACCGCACTGA